>LZRQ01000304.1 GCA_002159155.1 Firmicutes bacterium ZCTH02-B6 | reverse complement strand
ATCGTACAGTGCCAATGGGCCAGCCTCCTTGCCGCCGCAGCTCACGCTTCTTCGAGAATGCGCGGCACCTTGAAATAGCCGTCCTGTGCTTCAGGGGCCCCGGAGAGGACGTCCGCCTGGGGCATGGACGGCACAGGCACATCATCCCGCATCACGTTGTACACCGGTATCCCGTGGGCGGTGGGCTCGACGCCTTCGGTGTCGATGGCCTTGAGCTCGGCGGCCATGCGCAGGATGTCGCTCAACTGCCCGCTCAGCTTCTCCAGCTCCTCATCGGCAAAGCGCAAGCGGGCCTGGGCGGCCACCTTGGCCACGTCCGCGGCCGTCAGGCGCGGCAGTTCCCCTGCGCCGGCCGCGCCGGGCCGTCCGTCCTTGGTGTCCATCACCTGATCAACTCCTCCAACTGTTCCTCGGTCAACACCGGCACCCCGAGCTGCCGGGCCTTGTCCAGCTTGGACCCGGGGTTCTCGCCGGCGACGACAAAGTCGGTATTGCGGCTCACCGAGCTCGACACTTCCCCGCCGTGGCGGCGGATGAGCTCTTCCACCTCCCGGCGGGTGTAGCGGGCCAAGGTGCCGGTCACCACGATGCGCTTGCCGGCCAGCTTCCCGCCGGCGGCCGCGGCCTTTCGCGACGCGGTCATGCGCACGCCGGCCTCCCGCAGCCGCTCGATCAGGGCGCGGCCCCGGGCCTGGGCGGCGTCGCGGTGGACGATCATGGACAGGGCGTCCACCCGCTCGCCGTGGACCAGCACGTCCAGCCGCACCAGATCGCCGGGCCGGTGGCCGGTGAACTCGTAGTCCAGGGTGGCGTAGCCGCGGGTCCGCGATTTCAACTGGTCGAAGAAGTCGTACATGATCTCGGCCAGGGGCAGGTCGTACTCCAGCAGCACCCGCCCGCCTTCCAGGTACTGCATGTTCCGGAAGACGCCGCGCCGCTGCTGGCACAGTTCCATGGCCGGTCCCACGTAATCCGACGGCGTGATGATCTGGGCGCGCACGTAGGGCTCCTCGACCTGCTGGATGTCGCCCTGGGGCGGCAGGTGGGCGGGGTTCTGGATCTCCAGGGTCTCGCCGCGCCGGGTGGTGACCCGGTAGACCACGCTGGGCGCCGTGGTGATCAGGTCCAGCCCATATTCCCGCTCCAGGCGCTCCTGGACGATCTCCATGTGCAGCAGCCCCAGAAAGCCGCAGCGGAAACCGAAGCCCAGGGCTTCCGAGGTTTCCGGCTCGAAGGTCAGGGCGGCGTCGTTCAGCTGCAGTTTCTCCAGGGCGTCCCGGAGATGGGCGTAGTCACCGGTCTCTACCGGGTAGAGGCCGGCGAAGACCATGGGCCGGGCGGGGCGGTAGCCCGGCAGCGGCTCCGGCGCCGGCTGGTCGGCGTGGGTGACGGTGTCGCCCACGCGGCAGTCACGGACATCCTTGATGCCGGCGGCGATGAACCCTACCTCGCCGGCCTCCAGGCGCTGGGCCGCTTGGGGCTCGGGCCGGAAGAAGCCGACCTCGTCCACCTCGTAGGTCTTGCCGGAGGCCATCAGCAGGATCCGGTCGCCCCGCTGCACCACCCCGTCCATCACCCGCACGTAGGCGATGACGCCGCGGTACGAGTCGTAGTGGGAATCGAACACCAGCGCCCGCAGGGGTTCCTGGGGCCGGCCCCGGGGAGGCGGGATCCGGTCCACCACGGCCTGCAGCAGTGCCTCGATGCCAATTCCCTCCTTGGCCGACACCAGCAGGCACTCGTCCGGATCGAAGCCCAGTTCCGCCAGCTGGAGTTTCACCGCGTCAGGCCGGGCCGAGGGCAGGTCGATCTTGTTGATGACCGGGATCAGGGTCAGGTCGTGCTCCAGGGCCATGTAGAGGTTGGCCAGGGTCTGGGCCTCGACGCCCTGGGCGGCGTCCACCACCAGCAGGGCGCCCTCGCAGGCCGCCAGGCTGCGGGATACCTCGTAGGCGAAGTCCACGTGGCCGGGAGTGTCGATCAGGTTGAGCACGTAGTCGCGGCCGTCGGCCGCGCGCCAGTTCAGGCGGACGGCCTGCATCTTGATGGTGATGCCCCGCTCGCGCTCCAGGTCCATGGTGTCCAGCCGCTGCTCCACCCGGTCGCGCTCACTGACGGCGCCGGTGACCTCCAGCAGGCGGTCGGCCAGGGTGGACTTGCCGTGATCGATGTGGGCGATGATGCAGAAGTTGCGTATCTGCCGCTGATGCATGGCCCCATTATAGCAAAAATACCGTGGAGCAGACCAGGACACCCACGCCGCCGGAGCGAAGCTGTCGTCTTTGGTTGCTTTGGAGGAAAGCCCATGTCCAGTTCGCACACCGTCGCCCGCAACGCGGGCATCGTCATGCTCCTCATCCTCATCTCGCGCCTGCTCGGTTTCATCCGCGAGCGGGCCATCGCCGACGTCTTCGGCCTCTCGTGGGAAACCGACGCCTTCCGGGCCGCGTTCAACATCCCGGATCTGATGTACTTCCTGCTGGTCGGCGGCGCCATCAGCTCGGCCTTCATCCCGGTGTTCAGCAGCTACCTGGCTCGGGGGCAGGAGGACGAAGCGTGGCGTATGGCGGCGACGTTTATCACCTTAATCAGCGGGGGACTTGTGGTCTTAACGGTGCTGGGTGTCACCTTCTCCCCGTGGCTCGCGCCTGTGGTGGCGCCCGGTTTCAGCGGCAACCAGCGGGAGCTCCTGATCGTCCTGATGCGGGTCATGTTCCCGGCGGTGCTCTTCACGGCGCTCGCCGGAGTAGGCATGGGAGTGCACAACGCCTATCAACGCTTCGCCGTACCCCTGCTCGGGCCGATCTTCTACAA
>LZRQ01000303.1 GCA_002159155.1 Firmicutes bacterium ZCTH02-B6 | reverse complement strand
CCATCAAAGGGGGGAACCGATGGAAGAAGGGATCGTGTTGCGGGGGGTGGGGGGATTTTACCGCGTCCTTTTGGACGATGGCCGAATGGTGGACTGCCGGCCCAGGGGACGTTTGCGCAAGGACGGGACGACGCTGTTGGCCGGTGACCGCGTCACGGTAGACCTTTTGCCTGACGGTACCGGTGCTGTGGAGTCCGTGGCGCCTCGGCGCACCCAGTTGCGCCGCCCGGCCGTCGCCAACATCGACCAGGTGGTTGTGGTGATGGCACTGACCGATCCCCCACCCAATTACTTGCTGCTGGACCGCCTCCTAACGGTGGCGGAGGCCGCAGGGCTGGAGCCCGTGCTGTGCTGGACCAAGGCTGACCTGTGCACCGAGGATGAGATCGCAGCCGTAGTCAGCCCTTACCGTGAAGCCGGGTATCCGGTCATTGTCACGAGTACCGTGACGGGGCGAGGCATCGAGGAGCTGCGGGCAGCGCTGCACCATCATATTTCCACATTTGCTGGGCCGTCGGGGGCCGGCAAGTCGTCCCTGCTCAACGCCTTAGATCCCGCCTTGAACCGGCAGACCGGTGAGGTCAGTCGCAAGCTCGGGCGGGGGCGCCACACGACACGCTTGGTGGAGCTGGTACCGCTCCCAGGCGGAGGCTTGGTCGCAGACACGCCCGGTTTCAGCCAGTTGGATGTCACGACCATCCCCAAGTCCGAGTTGGGCCGCTGTATGCGGGAATTTGTCCGATTTGCGAGCGAGTGCCGCTTCCCCGGGTGCCTGCACAGGGCCGAACCGGGCTGTGCGGTGCGCGCCGCCGTCGACGCGGGTGAAATCCATCCGCGACGGTACCATCATTACCTAGAACTGTTGCAGGAGATCGAAGAGTGGGAGGCCCGCCGCTACTCATGAACTCCCAACCGCTGCTGCTTGCGCCGTCCCTCCTGTCCGCCGACTTTGCGCGTCTGTCGGAGGAAATCGCCCGGGTGCAGCCGGAAGCCGACTGGCTGCACCTGGACGTCATGGACGGTCACTTCGTGCCCAATATCACATTTGGCCCGGATCTGGTGCGAGCGGTGCGCGACGTGACCCGCTTGCCGCTCGACGTGCACCTGATGATCGAGGAGCCGGACCGGCACCTGGAGGCGTTTGCCCGCGCCGGTGCCGACCGGTTGACCGTCCACGTAGAAGCGTGCCCGCACCTGCAGCGCACGCTGCAGCATATCCGGGACCTTGGGTGTCGCGCCGGGGTTGCTCTTAACCCTCATACACCGTTGGAGAACATCCGCTACGTCCTGGAAGACGTGGACCTAGTGTTGTTGATGACCGTGAACCCGGGATTCGGGGGCCAAAAGTTCTTGCCAGCTGTTTTGCCCAAGGTCAAGCGACTGGCGGCCTGGTTGCGCCTTGGCGGGCGGCAAATCCACATCGAGGTCGACGGCGGAATCAACACGGAAACCGCCCCGCTGGTCGTCGCTGCCGGCGCGAACGTGCTGGTGGCAGGATCCGCCGTGTTTGGTGCGCCCGATCCGGTAGCCGTACTCCGCGCGCTGCGGGCAGCGCGCGGCTGACGTTCCGGCGTCGACAGGCCTTCGTTTTCGTAAGAAGCATCGCAATTTCCCGCGACGATAGGATTTTACCCGGAAGTGGTGGTTTCTACACCGGAGTTTAGTGTAGATTGACATTCTGTAACATCTTATTTATACTGGCTGTACCCGGCCGGGACGGTCCCGGGGGAGCGGCGAATACGCCGTGACTGGGGGTTGATCGATCGGGGAAAGCGCGCCGGGTGCCAGTGGCATCCTCTCGGTCTTGCAACACGAGCACAAAAACATCACCCCTGATGGGCATGGTTGGCTGGTGGTTTTTTTACGCGGATAGGGTCAGTCAGCCGTCGCTCCCCGCCCACGGGACCTTTCCTTTTCGTACTCTTCCTTGCGGGAGACCACCGCCGGCCGCCCCAAAGAGGAGAGGAATCGACCCTTGGGAGGCGACACGGCTGTTCCTGTGACGCCACAGGCGGCTCTCGTCCGGGCGGTTCTCGGGTCCATGCGCCGCGAGGCGTTGCGGCGGCGCCGTCGTCCGGCGTTGGGAGCTGCCCTGTGGGCGCAGTTTCACGAGTGGGTGCGGGACGACACGGTAGAAGCCGTGATCATTCAGGGCACCCAAGGCGTGTACATCCTGCAGTCCGGTGCATGGCGGGAGGCGACGAACCCGTTTCTCAGGGAGCAGCAAGTGCGCGAGCTGCTCCGCCGCTTGACGCTGAATCCGAGGCGGGAGCGCCGTCCCGTATACGCAACGTTGCCCGAAGGATTTGAGCTGTTTTCTTGGGAAGATCGGACGGTCGGGGAACCAACGCTGCTGCTTCGCCGGACGTGCCCCCCGCCGCTGGCGGCAGCGCAGCTGGACCAGTTGTGGCGCTGCGACCCGAGAGGGAGGGCGCTCGTGACAAGGGCGCTTTCCAGTCGCGAACCTGTGCTGGTCTGCGGGCCGGGACAGCACGCTCGCGAGCTAGTCCTGGTGGCCTTGAGTCGACTCTTGGATGCACCCGGACGCGCCGTGTGGCTGGTGGACGCTGCCCGGCCGCTACCTGTAGCCCACGCAGCGGCCGTAGTTCGCGTGGACGTTCAGCGACTGCACGGCTCCCTGGAGCGGGCCCGGGATGCGCTGCGGCAGGTGCTGGCACTATCCCCGGACTGGATTGTGGCGCAAGACGCGCCAGCACCCCTTCTTCTAGCCGTTGCACAGGAGTTGCGGTCCGCTAGATGGGGGTTCCTGGCCGCTGCTGCATTTCCCCTGCGTCGCCGTCTGCCCGCGCGCCCGGGCCGCACGGCGTCCGCGTG
>LZRQ01000302.1 GCA_002159155.1 Firmicutes bacterium ZCTH02-B6 | reverse complement strand
GCCCACCAGAACCGCCTGTCCCCACCGGGCAAGGCCGCCAGCATCGTTCCGGGGCAGAATCCCGACACCGCCATGCCCACCCCGAAGAGCAGCCCGCCGATGACGATCCCGACCACATAGGTGGTCTTGACCGAGAAGTTGACGATGCCGAGGGTGCTGAGGGGGAAGACCAGGATCAGCGTCATCCCTGCCGCCGTCAGGAGGAGCTTCAGCATGTGGAAATCAGTGAGGGTAAGTGCGCCCCGGATGCAGGCATTCGACGCCACCCCGGAGCGGCGCAGGATGAAGCCGAAGGCCGTCCCGATGAGGAGTCCCAGGAGCAGCTCCATCTCAGCTCCACCTCCGCTTCAGCAACAAGGCCGCCGGGATGCCACCGGCGAAGATGGCGGCGGCGTCAACGTAGCGGTCTAGCCGTATGCTGTCCGCCAGGTTATTGGGCAGACCTTGCTGCCCGGCGTTCTCCTGGAGTCCTTTGGCCCGCTTAATCTTGGCAAGGTGAACCACGACGGCAAACGTAGATTCTTGCAGACCACGGTCACGACGGGTCCCCTGTATCCGGTGCAGCGCTCAAATACCTTGAAGACTATTCGCTCGCCCTCCAAATGCCGCTCTCGTCGCGTTTCGCCGCACCCAGCGCTCGCAGCCATTCCAGCCGGTACTGAGTTTGCGACGTTGTGGCCCACTCGACCCCGATACGCTGAACTAAAACCTGATGGATGCTGTCCAGCGGCCCCGGCTGGTCGCGTAGGATGTCCATCAGCTCAGGAATCCCTGTGAAACGTGCCTTGAACAATTCCAGCAGTCGGGCGGTTGATGGGTTCGCAAGGTACTCCGCAGCGGTTTCGGTCAGTACGACTTGTGTGCCGTCATAGGCAAGCAGACCCCAGCGCCGGAGCAAGTTGATGTAGCTACGACACACCTTCGCGCTTTCGACAGCCGGGAATGTGTTCTGTAACCACTCGATCAGTGCATCTACGGTAGGCGTTTCGGCACCTACAAACTCGACTATCATGTTCAGGGCTGCTAGGTAGTCTCCGCCTGGTAGAGGCCAGAGGCCGTTGTATGGGCCGCCCGATGGTACAGGTACCCCGGCACTCAGGGAATCCTTGTCACATTCGTCCTCGGTTGGTAGTTCTAGACTCTCTAGGTCCAAGTCGAAAATCTCCACTTGGCGACAGACGACACCGATTCGCTTTTGTAGGAGCAGGTCCACCAGCCGCTCCCCGTCCACAAGGGCGATCGGTACTTTGTTGGGGGCTGCGGCTTCCTGACGGGCATCCCGGGTGAAGGTGCCAGTTGTGATGATTAGCCCTCGCTCCTGGACGCCTAGGCTCCCACGCAACTCGCGAACAACTTTTCCCGACACGCTTTGGCTGTAACGCTTCACCTGGATCGCGGTGCGGACACTAGTGACACCGCCCACCGTCAGGGTTGCCGTGATATCGATTCCACCATCTCCGGTGTATCGGGTCCTTTCCACCCCTTCAAAACCCAACCGCTCCAATAGCCGTGCGATAAGATGTTCGAACGATCTGGGATGCATTTCCTTTAGGGCGTCCAACAACTTGCGGCGCACCTTCTGGTTATGTTCGTCCACTTCCCGGGCAAAGGACGACCGCGGGGTGGAAGTGGAGTAGCGCGTGTCACGAGGGACGATACCCTGACGGAGAGTGAACCTGCGGGGACCCACCTTCACGAACGGGCTGTCGGGGTTCCTCTTGATATCTACATAGATAGCCGCTCCCATGCTGGCCACAGGGGTCTTGCTAGTACTGCTCAGAAGGCCGAGTTCTCGGGCACGCTCCGTAATTTCCTCCACGCTTAACGGTCCACCGGCAGCAGACAAGACTTGCAACGCGGCTTCACGCAGGCTTGGCATAGCACCACCTCGACTTCAGAGGCAACAGGTTTCCATACTCCAATTATTCGGTTAGTTCCTGTTGGAGTCCTGGCAATTGTGGACAAGCACAGGCGGCGGAGCTGCCGGCCCCGACAACTCGTTTCTGCCATCAGAGGAGGAGTTCAGTCCTACGCCCGAGCAGGAACAGGCAGACAGGGGTGTGGCAAGTCTGAAAGCGAGGTTTCCCCTTGTCGGTAAGCTGTTCTTGGAGGCCAACGACGTGCTGACGTGCATGTAGTTCCCGGCCGAACATTGGCGCAAGATTCACTCGACCAACCCGGCCCTTTCTCCTCTGGGAGTGGGCCCAGTACGGGGTCACGGTGGCGCCACCCCCCCGGGCATCGTCCTTCACGTGGGTGACCGTGAGGTTTGTGTCCACTTGCAGGAAGTTCTTTGATCTTGGCCCAAACGATAATCATATGGCTACGGAAACGGCATGTGAGGGCGAATGAAGTTTCGTCCGTAGCGAGGTATGGATGAGACTCTATGTTAAGATCTGGCTTGCCGCTTCGAGCCTTTACGACAAGGGGCACGAAGTGGTGCCCTCGAACAAGTGATGGATGAAGCGAAGCGCCTCTTCGGGCGTGTTGCGAAATCCCCGTAAGCCAGTGAAACCTGGAGCATAGAACAGGAAAGCCACCATATCCCGCGAATTGGTTGGATTAGCCGCCAAAACAACCAAAACCGCGGGGATGGTGGCAAGACCAGTGTACCACGCCGTGGCCCTGATCCTCCAGCACTTGCATCGCCTCCTGGACGAAGTTGCTGCCGAACGGCGGGGCCGTAAGCCGAGGAACCAACCCAAAACTGGGCGCCCGCGCTTGTACTCGACCCCCTCGCTGCTCCTGTTCCGAATCGCAGCGGATTTGCTGGGCTGGTCGCTGCGCAAAACGCTCAACTATGCGGAACAGGAAGCGGGAGCATGGCTCCGTAAGGCCCTTGGCTGGGAGC
>LZRQ01000301.1 GCA_002159155.1 Firmicutes bacterium ZCTH02-B6 | reverse complement strand
TGCTCGCGGCGCGGGGAGCCCAGCGCGTGGGGGCCGGACTGGTGACGCTGGCCGGGCCCGCGGCGCTCGTGCCGGTGTTCGCCGGTGCCATCATGGAAGCGTTGACGAGGCCCTTGTCGGAAATGCTGGATGGGGGGCTCGCCCCAGAGGCCGCGGCGGAAGTGCTGCAGGCCCTGGCTCGGGCCGACGTGCTGGTGATCGGGCCAGGCATGTCCCGTACGGAGGCGGTGGGCCAGGTGGTGCGCCGGGTGCTGGAGGCGGCCGAGCGGCCGGTGGTGGCCGATGCCGACGCCCTATACGCCCTGGGGGAGGGTGCCCGGTTCTTGGAGCGGATCCGGGAGCGGAGGTTCCCGCTGGTGCTCACGCCTCATCCCGGCGAGATGGCGCGCCTTTGTGCCGCGACGGTTAAGGATGTCCTGGCGAACCCGCTGGCCATCGCCCGCGACCGGGCCCGGGCATGGGGTGCCGTGGTCGTGCTCAAAGGATCGCCCACGATCGTGGCCGCTCCCGACGGGCGCGCCTACATCAACAGCACCGGCAGCAGCGCGTTGGGGACCGGTGGCACGGGCGACGTGCTGGCCGGTGCCATCGGCGGGCTTTTGGCGCAGGGGGCGGACCCCTTGGCGGCGGCAGTGGCAGGCGTGTACGTACACGGCTTGGCCGGGGACTTGGCCGCGGCCGCCCGCGGGCCCGCCGGCCTCGTGGCCGGCGATGTGGCCGACAGCTTGCCGCAGGCGCTGGCCCGGGCGAGAAACGGCCAGGGGCCGGTGCCGGACATGGAGGGATAGAGGTGCAGGCCAAAGACATCATGCAGCGCAACGTGCGCACCGTCGGTCCCGACGCGACGGTGGAAGAAGTGGCTGCCATCTTGGCGGAGGCGGGTTACACCGGCCTGCCTGTCGTGGATGACGATAACCGCGTGATCGGAATTGTCACCGAGGCCGATCTGTTGGTACGGGCCAAGCGGCTCAACCTGCCCAGGTTTTTCCCGTTCCTCGGCGGCGTCATTCTTCTTGAGAATCCCCGCCGGTTTGAAGAGGAGCTGCGCAAGGCGACCGCCGTGCGGGTGGGAGAGATTATGACCACCGACGTGGTGACGGTCACCGAATACACGCCGATCCAGGATGTGGCGACATTGATGGTGGAGCGGCGTATCAACCGGGTGCCCGTCGTGCGAGACGGGCGGCTGGTCGGGCTCATCACCCGCGATGACATCATTCGGGCGATCCACTTGGGCCTGGACAGCGGGTCCGGCGGCGCCGGCGCCGGGCATAGCCCGCGCCCGGCCGACAGTCAGACCACTCGGAAGGACGGGCACGACGGCCCATGAGCGAGCCTTTGCACTGGGTGGAAATCGATCACGGTGCACTGGCGCACAACGTGCGGGCGCTGCGGCAGATTTTGGGCGGAGCGGAGCTCTGGGCTGTCATCAAGGCGCAGGCCTATGGTCACGGGCCCGTGGAAACCGCCCGCACGGTGTTAAACGCCGGGGCGTCGGGGCTGATTGTGGCCGTGGTCGATGAGGCGGTGGAGCTGCGAGCCGCAGGAGTGGACGCGCCCATCCTCGTGTTGACCCCTCCATTGCCTGACCAGCTAGACGCTTATGCCGTTCATGACTTGATCGCGGCTGTCGCCGACGATGCCACCGCCCGGGCGCTTGCCGCCGCCGGGGCGCGCCGCGGCCGTCCGATTCCGGTCCATTTGAAAGTCGATACGGGCATGGGCCGCCTCGGGGTGTTGCCCGAACAGGCGGTCGCGCTTGTTGAGGCGTGGCACGACCTGGAAGGCCTCCAGCTTGCCGGTATTTTTACGCACATGGCGGCCGCAGATGAGGAGGACCTGACGTCGGCCAGGGAGCAGCTCGCGCGTTTCGGCGCGGTGCTTTCCGCCCTGGATCGCCGCGGCCTGCGGCCGCCGGTCGTCCACGCGGCCAACAGCGCCGGCGCCATCGTCCTGCCCGAAAGCCGTTACACGATGGCTCGCGTCGGGGTTGCCCTGTATGGCATTGCGCCGTCTCCCGTCGTCGCCGCCCGGGCCGCCCAACTCGGGCTAGAGCTGCGGCCCGCTTTGGCGTTTCGTGCCCGTATCGTCGCGACGCGCCGGCTACCCGCAGGGTGGCCGATCAGCTATGGCAGCACGTATGTGACACCTACCGAAACGACCGTTGCCACCTTGCCCGTGGGCTACGCGGACGGTCTTAGCCGGAGCCTCTCGCACAAGATGTACGCCCTCGTTCGCGGGCACAAGCGGCCCATCATCGGCCGCATCTGCATGAACCACTGCATGGTGGACGTAGGCGACCTGCCCGTGCGCCCAGGGGATGTGGTGACGCTCCTAGGCGCCGACGGCGGCGGCGCGATTACCGCCGAAGACTGGGCGCTGGCGTTGGGCACTATTCCCTACGAGATCGTCTGTATGGTCGGTTCCCGCAATCCCCGCCGCCACCTGTTGAGCGCGACCACCGCGGCGTCGTAGGGCCGTCTCGGGGCGGGCAGGTATACCGAGCGGTTATGCATGTATACCGGGGTCGCGATGTATACCTGTCCCGGAAGCCTTGTCCTGGCAGGACCGGGTCGCGCGCTTGCGAATACGGTTCGGGAGACGGGTTTCAGGACAGGGGGATGGAACGATGGCGGACGCTGCATTGGGGTCTGTCGTTGATGGACTGGTTCGGTGGCTGCAGGAGCGGGTCGAGGAAGCCGGGGCTTCCGGCGTCGTGGTCGGCTTGAGCGGCGGCATCGATTCGGCGGTGACGGCCGCCCTTTGCCGGCGGGCCTTCCCCGGCCGCACGCTGGGGGTCATCATGCCGTGCCACAGCGACCCGGCTGACGAAGCCGACGCGCGGCTGTTGGC
>LZRQ01000300.1 GCA_002159155.1 Firmicutes bacterium ZCTH02-B6 | reverse complement strand
GCCATGCACAGGATGGTGATGGACAAGGAAAAGGCGAAGTCGCCGGGCGAGATGAAGGACATGAAACTCGCGTAAAGCGCCCCCGCCAGGCCCGCCAGTGAGGTACCGAGGGTAAACGCCATCACCTTGAAACGCCGGGTGTCGACGCCGACCGCCTCGGCCGCCTGCTCGTCCTCCCGCAGCGACTCGAGGGCCAGGCCAAACCACGACCCTTCCACTCGCCGCGAGATCCACACGACCAGCAACACCGCCAAGAGCACCAGCACCAGGAGGCCGCTTTTGTCCAGCACCCGGCCGAACAAGGACGGCAT
Source organism: Firmicutes bacterium ZCTH02-B6 (assembly GCA_002159155.1). Taxonomy (GTDB): domain Bacteria; phylum Bacillota; class Limnochordia; order Limnochordales; family ZCTH02-B6; genus ZCTH02-B6. The sequence continues at coordinate 2,544 of LZRQ01000300.1, read as the reverse complement.
GGGGATGCCGCCGATGCCGAAGGCCTGGCCAAAGAACGGATGATAAAGGAACACCGACACCACCACGAAGTTGATGCCGATGGTGGTGATGGCGAGAAAGTCCTCCCGCACCCGGAGCGAGATGAGTCCCAGCAGCGCCCCGACGGCCCCCGCCACGACGGCCGCGGCCAGCGCGGCCAGCCAAAAGGACACGTCAAACCGGGTCGTGAGGATGGCGTGGGTGTAGGCGCCGATGCCGAAAAAGGCGGCGTGGCCCATGTTGGGCTGGCCGGCGAAGCCTGTGATGATGTTGAGGCTCAAGGCCAGGATGATATAAATGCCGGTGATGATGGCCAGGGTGATGTAGTAGGCCGGAATGACCATCTCAGGCACCGCCCTTCCCAAACAGGCCCTCGGGCCGCACCAACAACATGAGGATCAAGGCGACGAAGGCCAGCGCATCCCGGGGCAGGACAAAGCCGATGTAGCCAACGAGCAGCGTTTCGACCAAGCCCAGCAAAAACGCGGCCACCACCGTGCCGGGGACGCTCCCGAGGCCTCCAAGCACCACGACGGCCAGCATCTTGTACGCCGGCATTTCGCCCATGGCCGGGTAGACGGAGTTGTAGTGGATGCCGACGAGAATCCCCGCGATGGCCGCCAGGGCCGAACCAAACAGGAAGTTGACCGCCACCACCCGCGGCACCGGCACGCCCATGGCCAGCGCCGTCTCCGCGTCTTGGGCCACGGCCTGCCAGGCCAGCCCTAGGCGGGTGCGGCTCACCACATACCAGGTGGCCACCAGCAGCACCAACGTCACCACGAGGATGAACACTTGCCGTCCCGGGAGGATGACCGAACCTAGGTCCAGCAGGCCAAAGGGCACCCGCGCCGGGAAGCTCTGGGCGTACGGTCCAAAAATAAGCCGCAAGAAGTCCTGAAAGAAAATAAACAGCCCAATGCTGGCAATCAGCGGCACGATGCGGGGCTGGTTCAAGAGCGGCCCGTAGACCAGCCGGTGGATTAGCACCCCAAACACGCCGCAAAACGCCGCCGCAACCAGCAGTGCGAACCAGAGGTTTCCCGTGCGCTGGTACGTGGTCAGTCCCACGAATGCACCCGTGGCGTAAACGGCCGCGTGGGCCACGTGCAAAATTCGCAGCACCCCGTACACCAGCGTCAGGCCCAGGGCGATGAGGGCGTACACGCCGCCGATGACGATGCCTGAAACGAGCTGTTGCGCCAGCATTCCCGGCTCCCCTTCCCGGAGCTGGCGGGCGGGCGCCGGGCGCCCACCCGCCTGTCAAACTCCGCCTCCGGCATTACTGAGGCGGCATAATCAGATCCAAGTCGTCGATGACCGCGAAGTAACGGTACCGGCCGTCCCGGAACACCTGAATCTGGACCGACTTGAGGACTTCCCGCCCCGGGGTGTAGCCGGCGATGAGACCGGTGACGCCGTTGAAGTCCTTGGTCGCCGCGATCGCGTCCCGGATGGCCGCGGGATCCGTGCCCGCCTTCTCGATGGCCGCGAACAGGATCAGGAAGGCGTCATAGGTGCTCGCGCCCACCATGTCCGGCTCATGGCCGAAGCGCCGCCGGTACTCGTCCATGAAGTGCCGGGCCACCTCGCGGCTGTCGTCGCGGTTAAGGTTGGTGGTGATGTACACACCCTCCGCGTACTCGCCGGCAACCTCAGGGAACTGGAACGAGTCCGCGCCCTCCGTGCCCAGGATGGTGGCGCGAATGCCCAGCTCCCGGGCTTGCTTGACCGTCATGGCGGCTTCCATGTAATAGCCGGTCGTGTAGATGAGGTCGGGATTCATGCCCCGCACCCGGGCCAGGATGGGCGTGAACTCCATCTCGCCCTGCGGGAACAGCTCCACGTGTACCCTGGCGCCCAGGGACTCCGCGTGGGACTTGAACGCGTCGCCGATGGACCGCCCGAAGTCGTTGTCCATCACCAGTGCGACGATGTTGCGGGCGCCCAGGAGCTTGACCGCCACCTCAGCGCCGGCCTTGCCCTGCACCGGGCCGATGAAGCTCTGCCGGAAGATGTAGGGCCCGGCTGCGGTGATGTCCGGGTGGACGCCGTAGGCGGAGATCATGGGAATACCTGCCGCCTGGAAGATGGGCGCCACCGCCCGCGTCGGCCCGCTGTAGGAGCCGCTCACCGCCGCCACGACCCGGTCCTGCTCGATGAGCCGGTTGGCGATGGCCACCGCCTCCCGCGGGTCAAAGCGGTCGTCGTAGGCGACGAGCTGCACCGGCCGGCCGTTGATGCCGCCCCGGGCGTTGATCTCATCCACGGCCAGCTGCGCCGACTGCATGACGCTCTTGCCGTCGGCCGCGGCGGGTCCGGTCAACGGAGCGAAAAACCCGATTTTGATCGGCTCCTGCGCCAACGCCGCGCCTGCGCAGGCAAGCGTCCCGATGGTCACCGCCAAAAGCCAAATAAGCCCTCGACGCATTCTCCCTCTGCCTCCTTTGCTGTTAACGCCTTCATCACTGCTGATGACGAGTCCCAAGCTTCCCACGGGGTGACAAGGGGGGCCCGACGGCCCC
>LZRQ01000299.1 GCA_002159155.1 Firmicutes bacterium ZCTH02-B6 | reverse complement strand
GACGCGGCCCAACCCGCCTGTCCGCTTCCGGTCGGAGTCTAGGCGTTTCACTTCCGCGGCCGTGAAGGCGAATCCTTGCGATTCTTGTAGCGCCCGAGGGCGAATCCTTGCGGCGCTGTAGCGGGATCGTTGTAGGACTCTGGGGGGGCATCTAGGCTGACGGGTACAGCAAGGAGTTTGCCTCCGGTGCGGACAATTGGTGCCGCGGAGAGCCGGCGGCGGCCGGCCCAACGCATGACGCTGGAGGTGGGATTGTTGTCCAACGCAGCGGATATCAAGGTCATCGGCGTCCTCGGGGCTGGAACCATGGGGGCGGGCATCGCCCAAGTCGCCCTCCAGTCGGGCTACTCGGTGCGACTGGTCGATGTGACCCCGGAGATGGTGGACAAAGGCAGGGCCCGCATCGCTGCACAGCTTGAGCGAGCGGTAGAAAAGGGTCGTATCGACAAAGAGGCGGCCGACGACGCCCTGGACCGGCTCGTAGTGGGCACCGACCAGGCGTTGCTGGCTGACGCGGACTACATCATCGAGGCGGTCACGGAACAGCTGCAGGTGAAGCTCGAAGTGTTCGCCGCACTGGACCAGGTCTGCCGGCCGGGCGTCATTCTCGCCAGCAACACCTCGGGCCTGAGCATCACCGCCATGGCCGGTGCGACACGCCGCCCCGAGTTGGTCTTGGGCATGCATTTCTTTAATCCCGCGCCAATCATGAAGCTGGTGGAGGTCGTGCGCGGCGCCCACACGTCGGACGCCGCCATGGCCACCGCGGTCGACTTGGCCAGGCGCCTCGGCAAGGAACCGGTCATCGTGGAGGAATCGCCGCTTTTCATCGTCAATCGCATCTTGTGTCCGATGATCAACGAGGCGATCTTTGCTCTGCAGGAAGGCGTGGCGAGCGCCGAGGACATCGACCGGGCCATGGTGCTCGGCGCAAACCATCCCATCGGACCGCTGGCTCTGGCCGACCTGGTGGGATTGGACACGCTCCTCTTTGTGCTGGAGACATTGCATCAGGAGACGGGCGATCCCAAGTACCGCCCCGCCCCATTGTTGCGCAAGCTCGTGCGCGCCGGCCGCTTGGGCCGTAAGAGCGGGCGCGGTTTCTTTGAGTACGACTCGTGATGGACAGAGCCGCGGGATATCCCGCCGCCCTCCCGCCTCAACGGGCCGATTTCCTCAGGCCAGGGCCGCCGCAGCGGCTCTGGCCCGGCCCTGCCCCTCAGCGCCAGCCCTCATTACAGCGGCCGCCAGCGTGAGGGTCACCCGGCGGCGACCGATAGCCCCCAACACCCCCATGCGTGCCAGCATCCGCAAAGGCCCGTGACCGATGCCTCCGATATAGAGCAGACGCCCCTCCCGGCTCAGCTCCGCGGCCAGGCGCCCCAACATCAGCGCGCCCGACTCGTCGACGCTGGACACCCCGGTAAAATCCAGCACCAGTACGCGCGCGGACATCCCTAACAACCGCTCCCGCAGGCGCTCGACGCTCACAAACAAAAGTGGCCCTTCAACCGCAACCACTTGTACATCAGAAGGAACCGACAGCGATCCCAGTCGACCGCGGTCCGCCCAGCCCATCACCGCCTGCATGGCCCCGGTCCGCACCTGCGGATTGGCCAGCTCGACCACGGCGAACGCCATCGCTAACGCGACGCCGGCAGCTACGGCGATGGTCAAGTCCTGAACGACCGTGAGCACCAGCGTCGCGAGGAGCGTCACACCGTACGTCCAGCGCGCCCTGGGAATAAGCCGCAAGCCTTCCAGGTCCGCCATGCGCACCGCGGTGATCATCAAAATCGCAGCGAGGGACGCCAAGGGAATGCGGGCCGCCCACGGGCCAAACACGTAGACGAGAATGAAGAGGAACACCGCGTGCAGCATGCCCGCCAGCCGCGTCCGAGCGCCGCTTTTCACATTGACTGCGGTCCGGGCGATGGCACCCGTCACCGGGACTCCGCCCACCAGGGCCGCCACGAGATTGCCGACGCCTTGGCCGATGAGCTCCCGGTTTCCGTTGTGGCGCTGACCGGTCATCACGTCGGCCACCTCGGCCGACAAAAGCGCCTCGATGCTGCCCAACAGGCAAATGGTGAGGGCCGGCATCAAGAGCTCACCCAACATCCCCACGTCAGCCCACGGCAGCGCGATCCGGGGCAGTCCCGAGGGCAGTTGGCCCACGACGTATGGGGTATGGACGAGCAGCTCATTGACGAGAATTCCAGCCAGCAGTCCCCAAATGGCGGGCGGGATCGTCCGTCTAAACCAGCGCAGGGCAGCGAGCATGCCCGCCGCCGTGGCGGCGGCGACGATGGGCTCCCGCCAAGCGGCCTCCACCTGGGACAAGAAGATCAATCCGGCGATCCCGTTGGTAAACCCGGCGATGACGGCGTGGGGAAGGTACTTGACGAAATTCCCCAACCTGAGGAGCCCAAGCGCGAGCTGCATCAAGCCGGCCATGGCACCAGCGACCATCATCCCCTCAACCCCGTGGCGCTGAATGATGGCCACCAGCACGACGGTCATGGCCCCGGTCGGACCGCTCACATTGAGCTGGCTGCCGCCCAACAGGGACGTGAAGAACCCGGCAAAGATAGCCGAGTAAAGCCCGGCTGCCGGTCCCGCGCCGCTGGCGATGCCGAAAGCTAGTGCCAGGGGCAACGCGACCAGCGCCACCGTGAAGCCCGCCAAAACATCTCCGCGCAGGCGCCTCCACATGTCGCCACGCCGTCTCCTCCTCAACGGCCCCCTAACAGATTTGGACACAGTTGCTTAATGGGGTAGAGTCATGGGTGAGGAGAGAGATGGACCCGTGACTCCGAAGAAAAAGTACACCCCAGAGTTCAAACTGCGTGTCGTCCGA
>LZRQ01000298.1 GCA_002159155.1 Firmicutes bacterium ZCTH02-B6 | reverse complement strand
CTCGTAATCCACGACACGGTCCGCCGTGAAAAACACCGTCACGCACGAGCCCAGTTGGTGGACTTGGACCGGAATCCCCGCCCGGCGCGCCGCTTGTTCCAGCCCGTCCGCGAGGAAACGCCCAGCCTCTTCCAGCCGCCGGTACACCGCCTCCTCCTTAAGCAGCTCGAGGGTGGCCGCACCGGCCGCAGCCGCCAACGGGTTGCCGCTCAATGTGCCCGCCTGGTACACCCGTCCGGCCGGCGCCACCATCTCCATAATGTCGGCCCGGCCGCCGTAAGCCCCGATGGGCATCCCGCCTCCGATAATTTTGCCAAGGCACGTGAGGTCAGGCAGTACCCCATACAGTTCCTGTGCGCCGCCGTAGGCCACGCGGAAACCGGTGATTACCTCATCAAAGATGAGGAGGGCACCATAGCGGGAGGTAACATCCCGCAGGCCGGCCAAAAAGCCCGGCTCGGGCAGCACCAAACCCATGTTGCCCGCGATAGGCTCCACAATGACCGCGGCGATGTCCTGGCCAAAGGCCGAAAAGAGGGCCTCAACGGCCGCGAGGTCGTTATAGGGCGCAAGGAGCGTATCCGCAGCCACGGACGCCGTAACGCCCGGGCTGTCCGGCACTCCCAGCGTCGTGGCGCCGGATCCGGCTTGCACCAAAAGGCTGTCCACGTGTCCGTGGTAGCAGCCGGTAAACTTGATCACTTTGCTCCTGCCGGTGTAGGCACGAGCCAAGCGCAACGCGCTCATGGTGGCTTCCGTGCCCGAGTTGACCAGCCGCACCCGCGCCACCGACGGCACGGCGGCCACGATCAGCTCGGCCAGATGCAGCTCGGCCAGATTGGGCGCGCCAAAGCTCGTGCCCAGAGCGGCCGCCTCCTGCACCGCTGCCACCACCTTGGGGTGTGCGTGACCCAAGATGAGGGGGCCCCAGGACCCGACATAGTCGATGTACTCGTTGCCGTCTACGTCCCAGACCTTCGCCCCCGCGCCGCGGGCCAAAAACAGGGGATCGCCGCCTACTGCGCGGAAAGCCCGCACGGGACTATTGACCCCGCCGGGGATGACCTTGAGAGCGCGGGCAAAGGCTTCCCGAGACGCATGGAAGCTCATCCGTTTGCCTCCTCCAGCCACCGGGCCGCCTCCACTGCATGGTAGGTGAGGATGAACCGGGCACCGGCCCGCTTAATGGCCAGCAAATACTCGAGCACCACCGCCCGCTCGTCGATCCATCCCGCCGCAGCGGCGGCCTTGATCATGGAGTACTCGCCGCTCACCGCGTAGGCCGCAACGGGCACGTCAAAACTTTGGCTGACCGCGGCGATGACGTCCAGATACGCCAGGGCCGGTTTTACCATTACCATGTCGGCCCCTTCCTCGATGTCCAGGGCCACTTCCAACAAGGCTTCGCGGCTATTGGCCGGGTCCATCTGGTAGCTGCGCCGGTCGCCAAACTGGGGCGCCGAGTCGGCCGCCTCCCTAAACGGCCCATAGAAAGCCGACGCGTACTTGGCAGCATAAGACAAAATGGCCACGCGCGAGAATCCTTCCTCATCCAGCGCCCGGCGGATGGCCCCGACCCTCCCGTCCATCATGTCCGACGGTGCGACCACATCCGCGCCGGCTTGGGCATGGGAGACGGCCATCAAGGCGAGCCGCTCCAGGCTCGCGTCGTTGTCGATCTGGCCGTCTTTCACGACGCCGCAGTGGCCGTGGTCGGTGTACTGGCACAGGCAGACGTCGGTCATCACCACCAACTCGGGCAAGGCATCCTTGATCCGGGCCACGGCTTCCTGCACCGGCCCGGTAGGATTCCACGCCTCAGAACCCTCGGCATCTTTCGCTGCCGGCAAGCCAAACAGGATGATGGCCGGCACTCCCGCGTCCAACGCCCGGCGCGCTTCTTGGACGGCCAGGTCCGGCGAACGGCGCGCCACGCCCGGCATGGCCGCCACCGGCTCGGTTCGGTCCTTACCCGGAATAACGAACAGAGGGTAGACAAAGTCCGAAGCGTCCAACCTGTTCTCCCGCACAAGCCGGCGCAGGCCCCCGCTCGCCCGCAGCCGCCGCAGCCGCTGTTCAGGAAACCCCATCGCTCCCCGCTCCCTTCTGCCGGTAAGCCGCCAGCGCCTCCACCAGCCCCGACACCGTGTAAACCGCGGCGGTGACGTGCACCGCGAACCCGCTTTCCCGGGCCGCGGCCGCGGTCACCGGCCCAATGCAGGCGACCACGAATCGCGCCCCTTCCCGGCCGTGCACCGCCCAGAGCCGGGCAAACCCATGCACCGTCGATGGGCTGGTAAAGGTGACGGCGTGAATGTGCCCGTTGGCCAACTGCGTCAAAACGTCCGGGGCGTTGGGGGGATCGGCCGGCACGGTCGTATAGGCGGCCACCACCTCCACGTTCGCCCCCAAAGCCCGCAACCCTTCTGGCAACGTCTCGCGCGCTTTCGCGGCGCGGGGCAAAAGGACCCGGCGGCCCGGCCACGTATCCCGTTGGGCCAAGGCCCGCAGCACGCCTTCGGCCACGTACTCGTCGGGGATCACGTTCACACGGAGGCCTCGCTCCGCCAGCGCGGCCGCGGTGGATGGGCCGATGGCCGCCAGCCGGCAACGGGCCAGCGCTGAAACGGGTAGCCCCAACGCGGCGAGGCGCGCGGCCACCGCGCGCACGGTGTTGGCGCTCGTGAAGATCACCCAGTCGAACCTGTCCAGCGCGCGCAAGGACGCGTCCAGCCGCCCGGGCTCCGGCGAAGGACCGAGCTCAATGACGGGCAGCTCCACCGGCTCTGCCCCGGCCGCGGCCAGCGCCCGGCTCAACTCGTCCGCCTGGTGTTCCGCTCGCGTCACCAGCACCCGCCACCC
>LZRQ01000297.1 GCA_002159155.1 Firmicutes bacterium ZCTH02-B6 | reverse complement strand
CGTCATTTCCGTTCCGCGGGCCAGGGCGCAAAGCGAAGAATACGGCCATTCGCTGGAACGGGAAATCGGGTTTTTGTTCGTGCACGGCTTTCTGCATCTGATCGGCTACGACCACGACACCGAAGAGGCGGAAAAAGCCATGTTCGGCCGTCAGGAGCAAATTTTGGCGGAAGTCGGCCTGACGAGGTGAAGTCCGCTTGCGGATCTGGTGGAGAAGCGTGCGGTTCGCCCTCCAGGGCCTCGCTTTCGCCTGGCGGAACGAGCGGAACATGCGCATTCACCTCTGTCTTGCGCTGGCGGCGCTTCTGCTCGTCGCCCTGCTGGATGTGCCCCTCGTGCAGGCGCTGTTTGTGCTGCTTTCCATCCTGCTCGTTCTGACCGGCGAACTGTTCAATACCGCCCTGGAAAAAACGATCGACGCCACGGGGGCGAAACCGCACCCCCTGGCCAAGGCGGCGAAAGACTGCGCGGCGGCGGCCGTGCTGCTTTGCGCCCTGTTTGCCGTCGTCGTCGGCATCGCCGTCTTCGGCCCGCTCATTCTGGAGGGACCTGCATGGAGATGGAAATGAACAAACTGCGGCAGGCGGCCGTGGAAGCGCGCGGGAACGCCCACGTTCCCTATTCGGGGTTTGCCGTCGGGGCGGCGCTTCTTGATGACCGGGGCCGCATCCATCCGGGCTGCAACGTGGAAAACGCGGCGTACGGCGCCACCAACTGCGCGGAACGGACGGCCCTGTTCCGGGCCGTGGCCGACGGCGCGAAGCCCGGTGCGTTCCGCGCCATGGCGGTGGTGGCCGCCAGCTCCCGGCCGGTGCCGCCGTGCGGCATTTGCCGGCAGAGCCTGGCCGAGTTTGCCCAGGAGGACATGCCGGTGATTCTGGCCAACGCTCAGGGCGAGCGCCGGGTGCTGACGCTCAGGGACCTGTTCCCGGGAGCGTTTCACCTGTCGTCGCCGGAGGAAGGGTGAGCCGTGGAGGAGACCAAGCTGCGCTCCGGATTTGCGGCCATCATCGGCCGCCCCAACGTCGGGAAGTCGACGCTCCTCAACATGGTCGTCGGGGCCAAGGTGGCCATCGTGTCCGACAAGCCGCAGACGACCCGGCACCGGATCCAGGCTGTACTGACGCGACCGGACGCGCAGGTGGTGTTCATCGACACGCCAGGGGTGCATAAGCCCAAACACCTGCTTGGCGACTACATGGTCCAAGTGGCCCGCGCGACGTGGAACGAGGTCGACGTGATCCTTTTCGTCGTGGATGGGGCGAGCGGCGTGCGCTCAGGCGATCGCTTGATCGCCAAGGAGCTCGCTAGTGTCAGCACGCCGGCGGCGCTAGTCGTCAACAAGCTGGACTTGGTCAAGGACCGGGAAGCCGCCGTCGAGGCCTTTGGCGAGCTGGGGACGTTTGCGCACGTGGCCCCGGTTTCCGCCGTGACGGGCGAAGGGACCGCGGAACTGGTAGACTGGCTGGTGGCACAGTTGCCTGAGGGGCCTAAGTATTTCCCAGACGAGTGGGTGACCGATAGGCCCGAGGAATTCCTGGCCGCAGAGCTTATCCGGGAGCAGGTGTTCCACCATACCCAGGAGGAAGTGCCCCACTCGGTGACGGTCGTGGTAGAGCAGATGAACAAGCGTCCCGACCGGGATCTGGTGGATGTGCACGCCACCATCATCGTGGAGCGGGATAGCCAAAAGGGCATCATCATCGGCCAAGGCGGTCGCATGCTCAAAGAGATCGGCCGCATGGCCCGCAGGGAAATCGAGGCCTTGTTGGGCAGCCAGATCAACCTCCAGCTCTGGGTCAAGACGAAACCGGGTTGGCGGGACCGCCCCGGCGCCCTGCAAGAGTTGGGGTACCGGTGATGGACCCCGGCGTGTGCCGGGGTTGTTGCTGCCGGCGGGTCCCGGCGGGACGCCCGCGGCCCCGTTCCGAGGTGCTAGGGAGAGAAGCCGTTGCGCGTCAGCGATTTCGACTACTACCTGCCTGAAGAATTGATCGCCCAGACACCGGTAGAACCACGGGATGCTGCACGGCTCCTGGTGGTTGACCGGGAGACCGGGCGCATGGAGCACCGCATTTTCCGACAGCTGCCCGACTACCTGCGAGCCGGGGACGTTCTCGTCCTCAACGACACCCGGGTCATGCCGGCGCGCCTCTACGGGGTCAAGGCGCCGACCGGCGGGCGGGTGGAGGTGCTGCTTCTTGGCCGGCGCGGGCCTGATGAGTGGGAGGCGCTCGTGCGTCCCGGGCGCCGGCTACCCGTCGGCTCCGAAATCGTCTTTGGCGAGGGGAAGTTGTCGGCTCGCGTCATCGACCGGACGGAGGCCGGCGGCCGGGTGCTGCGCTTCGTGCTGCCGGATTTCCTCCGGAACAGGGAAAAATCGATTTCAAGGCCGCTCAAAAACATGAGGAAAATGAAACCGAGCAGCGACAGGAGGCCCAGAACCCCGTCTTCCTTCACGAGATTCAGGCCGCTTTTGCCGATGAGGAGCCCGGCCGCGATTTCGGCCACCACCAGCGGCACCGACTGCCACTTCAGCTTGTGCAGCACAATGGGCAAAAAAAACGCAATGGCCACGACGATCAAAAGGGATGCGAGCGACTGGTGATCCATTTTTTCATCCGCCTTTCCCCCTGCGGGTCCGTTTCCGGAAACGGGTTCGTCTCGTCCGCATTTTCTTTTTGGACGCCGACATTATACAATGAAAGACAAAGGGGTTCAATTTTGGCAACGGCTGCGAAAAGGAGGCGTCCGGCATGTGCGGCCGCTTTTCCCTGCGGGTGGAACTGGCGGAACTTTTGGCGTACTACGGCATTGCGGAAACGAATTTCGATTACGCGCCGCGCTACAACATCGCGCCGGGCCAGATC
>LZRQ01000296.1 GCA_002159155.1 Firmicutes bacterium ZCTH02-B6 | reverse complement strand
AGTTCCCGTCGAGTCGTTCGAAACCGCCTGTATCGTGCGGTGTGTCGAGGGCCCGGCCTAGGCCGAGGGCTGTCCTACCGCCTGTCCTGCGCACCGGCCGGCGCTCGGAAAAGACCTCTCTGGGCGCTACGTTCGCCACCGCCCGGGCGTACTGCGCCGCCTGCTCGGGTACGCTCTCGAGCACTCGGTCGATCCACGGAACGGCAGCCATGTACACGGTCGAGGGCCACTTGGAAACGTCGATGCGCCCGCCTATCGCCTCCTCGGAGACACTGGCGAAGAGCCGTTTCACCAAGGCAATGGCACACAGCCGGTCTCCAGGCGGCAGATTGAGCGGGCCCGCCTTCTTCCGGATCTCCGCCCAGAACCGGTCCTGGGCCTCTCGTTCGCGCGGCCCTCGCGCCCGCACGTACCCCGAGAGCTCCTGAAAGTCGGGCATCACCATACACTTGTCGCCGGGCTCGTCGGGAAGGTGGTGCGTCCGCCACAACTTCCGGCGGGCCAGGGACGCGTCAGCTTCGCCCTCGGGGGCGACCGTCCATGCCACTTCCCAGTATCGCTCCGTCTGGCGACGCCAGATGGCGGCTACGTCAACTCCGAGCTCGTCGGCGCCGGCCACATACCGGTCCCACACTACCTGGCAGATGTGCCGCCACGCCCGTTCGAGCTCCCCCACACCTTCTTGGGCTGCCCGCCGCCCCGCTTCGACGCTGTCGACCCAGGCCACGAAATGATTGGGAACGGAGCCAACGTAGGGCGGGCGCTCCAGACCACCGCTGCCTTGGGCCTGGCGCTCGACCCATTGAAAGAGCGGGTCTTTTTCCAAGTTCGGCCGTACGATCTTTCCCCCGGCCCGGACCACGCCCAGGGCGGCTCTCGCCGCAAGGTACGAGAGCAGGTAGGAGCTCCCCCACAGGTCCCTGGTGCGCCGGGACTGAGCGACGAAGCCCTGAACGGGGCCGATCGAAACGCTCAAGAGCATCGAACCGCTCACACCCACCTCACCTCAGTTGCGGTACCGAAGCCTGTCTTGGGCGTGTTGTCGTGTTCCTGCGAACGTTTGAGGAGTCGGTTGAGGAACTCCTCGACCGGTTCGTACAGGTTTGATAGATCCTTCTCGAGTTCCACGCGGATGTGCTCCATCGCCACCTTCGACCCCGCGGGCAGGAACCGCGCCGGCAAGAACGTGAGTACCCCCACCGGGGTCGTGCCGCAGAGGTGGATGTGGATGAAGAGCGGACTGGCGCGCCGGTCGAGTTTCTTGCCTGGCGGGCCGAGCGGCCTGACCGATCGGTTCGGTTTCTCCTCTTTTGAAAGGCTCGAGAAGCGGTAATTGTGGGGCAGTCCGAAAGCGATGCGCCGGGGATGTGTTCGGACGGATTCCTTGAGTTCTAGCATCAGGTCGTGGTCCTCTTTAAAGCGGCGCTCGCTAGGCCGGCCAGCCACCTGGCCGTTCCTTCCCCAGCCCCTGTAGAGCATCAGCTCGAGACCGATCTGGTCGAGGAGCCGGAGAGGCTCCTTCGTTGTGCTGCTCGTGACGACCACGGAGCGGGCGAAGGGGGAAAGCGCCGTGTACTCCGGAAACCGCCTAGGCGCCCCGGCGACGCTGAAGCGCGCTAGCGCTTCGCGGAGCTGGTCGACGCTTGCCGGAGGCTGCCAGAGGTCGCTCACCTCTTTGGAACCGAGCGAGCCGACCGTGAGCCGGTTCAAGGTGAGCGAGCCGAACCCCCTGCGGCTCCTGGCCCCCATGCCTCCCATAAGGCCGATCGCCTTTAAGGCGTCGATCAACGTCTCGAGAGCGGTGGCGCTGATCTTATTCTTGAGCACGAGCATTTCGACAGTGAAGCCAACCGGTGGGCAGAGGGCGGCGCGCTGGATGCAGCCCATCTGTTGGCCGCCGCCTTGAACGAGGCCGTATCCGAGGTAATAGACGCCCTGCGGATGGGCTGCGGGGCCCCCGGGACGAAGGTTGGGGACCAGGTATTCCCCGCGGCGAAGCCGCGTTCCGCGGTTTTCCACCACTATGCGCATAAGTAGCGCCGACTGACCGCCTTTTCCGGGGCTGCCAAACGTCCTGCTCTCTTCTTCCCGGATCCGCTGCAAGTCGCCTTGAAACCTGGACCACGCCAGGGCGCGCCACCAAAACCGGAGCACGCCCTTGAAACTCGGAAGCCGCAGTTCTGGCTCATCTTGGGCAGCTCCCACGCTGAATAGCGGCGTGGTAAGGGAATACGTCGCCCTGACGATATCCGGCATACCTCGCCCTCCAACCCGTTCCATAGAATCCCATTCCGTTCAAGAATCTAAGGGGCGGAACTCACGCATACAAGGTTAACAACATTGCCAGCATTTAGGAGAAGGCAGGCCTGCCGTTCGACCCCCGGAAGCAGGAAGAGCGCTTAAGGTAACCGACTCCAATCTTACCATTGTCTCACATTTTTTGCAATGTTGCCGAGACGTGGCGGTTTGAGTCAAGCCCTCTGGGGCACGAAGTCTGAGTCAAGTCGTCCGGGGCAGAAGCCAGTCTTTGGTTGATCAGACGGTTGTGCCGGAGATGAACCGGTGCACCAAGTGCGACAATCCGCCAGAGTGAATACGTCCTCCGTCAGTGGTGGGCACGTGGGCTCGCAACACCTCAACCCATCCTCAACCGCATCCCCATGCCCCTGCAGGACGCAACGCCCCCATACATGCAAGAGTGTCGTCGATCTCCGGTAGTGCAAAAACCCTGGGAGGTCGACGACGGTGATGGCTTAATCTGTCTGTAAAAAGCGAGTGGTCTGGACTACCATCGGTGGTAGGAGAAAAACCCGAAAGGGACACACCGAGGAGGCCCAGACCTATGACAAGGATACCACCTGCCGAGCAGC
>LZRQ01000295.1 GCA_002159155.1 Firmicutes bacterium ZCTH02-B6 | reverse complement strand
TTGAAGCTGTTGAAGCGGCAGATGTACGGGCGGGCCGGGATAGAGCTGCTGAGGCGACGGTTTCTTGCTATGGGACGTTGAGAGGCGAAGATTTGACCTCCGTCCCTGGGCCTCCCGATAGCATCAAAATTGCGGGAGACCCCATTTCGTTCCGGCCTTGACAGCACCGACCGGGTAACTGTGCGAGCCAGTACAGCCAGTTCCGCGCCGGCATGGACGTGGATGAGGCCCGGTCGAAGGAGCGCAAGCAACTCCTGCAGGCCGCGGCGAAAAGCGGCGATGCCTTCTCGGAAACCGGTTTCCAAGCGCGGGAAGGAACGGTGCTCGACGCCGAGGCGCTCAAACTCGGGCAGCAGCGGCCCCGGCGGTGCCAAGAGCCCAATGCGGTGATCCCGGTGCAGCGCCTGCACCAAATGGAGTAGGTGCCGCTCGGTGCCCGCAGCCTCCAGGTAGGGGACGATGTAGACGATGGCGGGGGATGGCGTACCTTGCACGGCCGCGACGAAACCTCCTCAAGTGCGCGGGCGGGCGTACCCGGCCCCGCCCGTCCCAACCCTTTATGATAGCACAGCGGCAGGAAGTGGCCGCCCCGCAGCCAAATTGCTGTCCCGTGAGCACCCACCAGTTCCGCGGCAACGAACTGATCATCGCCCGCAACCCGAAACCGGACAGCAGGCTGCCGTATATCGTCTGCCTGCCGGTGCCGGGGCGCGGCCCGGTGGTGCTGGCCACCAGCGCGACCTGGCCTGGGCCCAAGGACCTGTTTTGCCTTGAGTTGGATGGCTGGCCCGAAACGGCCGAGGAGGTACAGCGGGTACCGGTGCAGGCGTGCTGGCAAGCGGGCCAGGCTGTGCACCTGGTGGTGCGGCGCCGGCAGCGCCGCCGGTCCATCTTTGTGTGGACCCGGGTCCGAGGCCGGCCGGTGGTGTTCTGGCGCACGCAAAAAACCATGCAGGCGGCCCGCCCGGGGCTCAAGGTGCCCCAGGCGCGCGGCCTCGACGGGGTGCTGGCCATTGCCGTCGACGTACGGGAGCGGTACCCGTGGCGTTTTTCCCGCCTGCCCGCCCGCTGCACCGTCCGGGAGCTGCCGGTGGGCGATTACGCGCTGGTCCTAGGCGACTCGGTCCATGCCGCCATCGAACGCAAGACGCCCGAAAACTTGGCCGCCAGCGCCGTAGACGGCACCCTGGCCTTCACCCTCTCCGAGCTCAGCCGCCTGCCCCGGGCGTGCGTGGTCGTGGAGGGCCGGTTCTCCGACCTGCTCAAGGCTAGCAGCTACGTATCCACGTCGTGGCTGCTCAACGTAGTGGCCGCGCTCCAGGCCAACTACCCCAACGTGCCGTGGCTGTTCGCGGAAACGCGGGCCTTGGCGGAAGAACTCGCCTTCCGGTGGCTGGCGGCCTGCCGCAAGGCGGCGCTAAACCCCGAGGCACCGCTGTATGAGCCGCCGCCGGCGCAAGGCCGCCTGCGGCTAGCGGCGCGCGAAGGCACCGCCGCCGCACAGGCGCACGGCAATAAAGGCGAGGCCTCCGGCTCGATGGAGCCGGGCGGGCCGCCTGGCGCGGGCGACGCCTCCCCGCCGCGCGTTCTCGACCGCACCGCCCGCCTGAACGAGGCGCTGCGCCTGGCCGACGCCGGCCACGTTTGGACCAGCCGGGAGTACGCCGCCCACTTCGGCGTCGGCATTGAGACCGCGCGGCAGGATCTGGCTCGCCTCGTGCACGCAGGAGCAATGCGGGTCGAAGGCGCCGGCCGCCACCGCCGCTATGTGCGCTCCTAAAGCGTGCTGCCAGCTTTCCCGGCGCGCGTTCACGTGGATTGCCGGCCAGTTGGCTGACGCTCCCCGTGAATCGCATCCTCGCACCTCAACGCGGCTTCACCGTCGCGTTGGGCAACGCCTTATGCAGCGCCTCGACCACGGCCGCCCTCACGCCGGAGAAATCCCGCCGGCTGGTGTCCACCCAGCAGCGGACGATGAGGGACCCCGTGCTGCCGGACACGCTGCCGGCCAGCACGGCGGGCGCCGGTTTCGCCGCCACTCCTTGGACGCCGGCCACCACTTCCACGCACTGGGCCCGCAGCTCATCCAAGGTGGCCCCATTGCTCGACGTCACTTCCACCTCGACGCGCAGCACCGGGTTGGCGGTGTAGTTGACGATGGTGCCGCCCAGGATGTTCTTGTTGGGCACGATGACGACCCGCCCGTCCTCCAGGCGGATCACCGTGTCCCGGATGCGGATGTCCTCCACAATGCCTTCCACGCCGGCCACGGCCACGAGGTCGCCGATCTTGAACGGGCGCTGCAGCATGAGCAGAATGCCCGCCAGGAAGTTCCCAAAGATGTCCTGAAACGCAAAGCTGATGGCGAAGCCGATCACCCCCAACGTGGCCACCAGCGCCGTCAGGTCGACCCCGATGGTGCCCAGCGCCGTCACCAGGCCCAGCCCGATGAAGCCGTACCAGACCATACGCTCCAACAGCCGCACCACATGGGGTTCCGCCCCCATGCGGGCGATGGCCCGCCCGATCCAACCGGCCGGATACCGCCCGCCGAACCAGAACACGAGCAGCAGCGCCACAGCCCCGAGCACCGTAGGCATCGCTTCCATGATGCGGAGCAGGTATAGGCGCAGCACGTTGGAAGCGGTGAACGCCATGTCCAACAGCGCGCTGTTCATTCCGGAACCACCTTTCGATCGCTGTCCGGTCTTTGACAGCCACACAGCAAAAGGCCAGCTAAATCGCTATCAGGTTCGGACGTTTTGCCACTATGCCGTGCTTCGGAGTGTCTGCTCGGGCTCAGGCACCTCCAGGGCTTGTAAAAAACGCCGCTGGGTATCTGTCAGCACTGTGCACTGCATCCGTCGCTTGGACCCAAACTCGA
>LZRQ01000294.1 GCA_002159155.1 Firmicutes bacterium ZCTH02-B6 | reverse complement strand
GCGCAACACAGCGCAACCGCCGCAACGGCCAGCAGCGCAACGACGACCGCGAGTACGACGCTCGACGCTTTCCGGTTAATCAACAGCACCGCCGTGTTCCTCCTCCGGCAAATCGTTTTCTCACAGAACACCAATTCAACTTCATTGCTGAGACAAAGGAATCTTCTAGAAACCGTGCTAATATCAGTCAATGACCGCTTCCTTAGATAATGAGAAGAAGTAGTCGCCGCGTGAAACCGCGCAGGGGGTGGGAAGCGTGGCGGACTTGAACCCGGCCCGCGACGCCGTCGCGGCTGACATGCCGCCCAACGAAGAACAGCGGGCGTTCATCGACTTCATGGAAGGCGCGGCGCTGCTGCACGCGCCTGTAGGAACGGGGAAAACAAGGTCGCTGGCCGATCGAGCCGCGGCGGCCATCCAGCGCGGCGTTCCCGCCGACCGCATCTTGTGCCTCACCTTCACCAACCGGGCCGCCCAAGAATTGCGCGACCGGGTGACGGCCCGGTGCGGCCAAGCCGGCCGGCACATTATGGTGCGAACGTTCCACAGCTTCTGCGCGTGGCTGCTGCGGCAAGAGTACGAGCGGGTGGGGTTGCCGCCCGATTTCGTCATCTACGACGAGCAGGACGCGGAGGATCTCCTGCGCTACCTAATGAGCACCCGTTTCCGAGACCGGCCGGGCGCCATTACGCATCCCGGCGAGTTGTACCGGAACATTCAGCGGGCGAAAGCCGACCTGGCAGCGCAGTGCCCGCTGCGCCTGGGTGAACTGCGCGAGCGGGTCGCCGGCACGTTCCCCGCACCCTTGCACGACCTGATTCTCGAATACGAGAACGAGCTGCTGGCCCAGCGGGCCGTGGACTTCGACAACCTGGTGCTCTTCGTGCGGGCGCTGTTCGACGAGTGGCCCGACGTCCGCGAGCGCTGGCGCCGGCGCTTTGTCATGTTGCAGGTCGACGAAATGCAAGATACGAATCTGGCGGAGTACTTGGTGCTCCGGGAGCTGGCCCGCGGCAGCGGCAACATTGTGCTGGCCGGCGACTTCGACCAGACGATCTACGAGTGGCGCGGCTCGCGCCCCGACGAGATTTTGCGGCGGTTTGAGAAAGATTTCGGTCCCGTGCGGCGCTTCCACTTCGTCCAAAATTACCGATCCACGCGGGTCCTTATCGAGGTGGCCGCCTCCGTCGTCTCGGCCTACAGCCAGCGCGAGCCGGCCCGCGCCGACGTGCGGGCACCCCAGGGCGAACCGGTGGGTGTTCACTTTGCCGACGACTCGGAAGAAGAAGCCCGCTGGATTGCCAGGCGCATCCAGCGCTTGCGGGCGCAGTGGGCGGCCGCCGGCGAGGAACTTCCGTATCACCGCATCGGCGTTCTGGTTCGGGCCAACTACCGGGCCCAAGACATTTCTCGCACGTTCGAAGCGCTGGGCGTGCCGCACATTACCGTGGAGGAGTACGAGTTTTTCCGCCGGCAGGAAGTGAAGGACGCCTTGGCTCACCTGCGTTTCGCCCTGAACCCGGCGGACAGCTTCAGCTTTCGCCGCACGCTGCAGCGGCCGGCCCAGGGCATCGGCCAGCGGACGCTGGCCGCCATTGAGGCTGCGCAGCCGCACGGCTTGCGCTTGGTGGACATGGTGGCGCCGGCGACGCTGCGCTGGGGCGAGCCGTTCGGCCATGTGCTGGAAGCCTTCGACCGTGGCTCGATTACCATCTTCGACGCCGAAACGACGGGCACGGTGCCGGGCAAGGACGAGATCGTGGAGCTCGCGGCCGTGCGCCTGGAAAACGGCGTGCCAGCCCGGCGCTTTCACAAGTTTTTGCGAAACACGGTGCCCGTGGGCGCCAGTGAGCAAGTGCACGGCTGGAGCGACGATTTCCTGCGCCGGCACGGTGAGGATCCGGCGCAGGTGCTGGCCGAATTCGCCCGTTTCGCCGCGGGCAGCCTTTTGGTCGGACACAACGTGAACTTCGACGTGGCTATGCTGGTGGGGCAAGCCGAGCGCTTAGGGGTTGAAATGCCCGTCTGGGAGTGGGCCGACACGTGGGAGATGGCTCACCGGTTCGTGCAGGCGGAAAGCTATGCGCTGGAAGAGCTGGTTGAAACGCTGGCACTGACGCCGCGACAGGCGCACAAAGCATACGAGGACGTCGAAGCCACGCGCGAGCTCTTGACTTACCTGATCCCCCTTGTCCGTAACGGCGCGGAGGCCCGCAGGGAAGTGGTGAGCCGCTTCCGGGCGCAGTTCGAGGCCGTGGCGCGGCGGGTGCAGACCCTGCGGGAGCGGGTGGGCGTGGACCACCCGTACGAGGTGCTGAAGTATGCCCTAGAAACGTCGGGGCTGGCCGCGTTCTATGCTCGCGAGCCCAGGCGGAAGGCCAACTTGGAGCGTTTGCTGGACGTTTTCCGGCGAAAGGACGATCCCGAGCTGACGCCGCGGGCGGCGCTGGAGATGCTCGTCCAGTCGGCGGCGCTGACGAGCAACGTGGACTTGCTGGAACCGGAGGAAGGCGGCGTGCGGCTGCTGACGGTCCACCAGTCGAAGGGCCTCGAGTTCGACGTGGTGTTCGTACCGGGCCTGTGCGAACGCGAGTTTCCGTCGGCCAGAGCTTTGGCATCCGGCCGTCTCGACGAGGAGGTCCGCGTGTTCTACGTCGCCGTGACCCGGGCCAAGCGGCGCCTCTTCTTGACGGGCCACCGGTACGTCATCTACCCGTCAGGCGGGTGCAGCCCTCGCGAACCAAGCCGCTTTCTTAAACTCATCGGCCGCCACTGGCGCTGGGAAGGTTAAAATGTGAGTCAATAGTACTGGGGCATTCCCCGATTGCGGTGGATCGTGCGGATACGAATTGAAAGGACGGGTGGCGCGAGCCGTAAAGGCCCCGGGCGGTAC
>LZRQ01000293.1 GCA_002159155.1 Firmicutes bacterium ZCTH02-B6 | reverse complement strand
GGGCGGCGCTGGCCGCCCTGCATCGTGGGAATGAACGGGGAATGAAAAGGGCGATAGTGGGCGATAGTACGATCAGCGACGATAAGAAGAAAGCCCGTAACAAAGCCATTTCATGCACTCGGCGACGCTGCAAACCACAGCCGTCCCAAAACTGAAAATCCCGGTGTCGCCGGTTCGATTCCGGCTCTCGGCACCAACAGGAGGCCCTCCGGATCCCCGGAGGGCTGTTGGCTTTCTGGCCGACCTTGTTCTCTTTACTGTCCCCGTGCTCGACGCGCAGCTCAGGTTGGTCAAAGGGCTATTGGTCCCGCAGTTCCTGCAAACGTCGCCGCTGGCGGCCGTCAGCATCGAAGTTGCCGGGATCCAGCCAGCGGACGAAGGCCCGCTCCAGTGCCGGCCATTCCCGGTCGATGACCGAGTACCAGGCGGTGTCCCGGTTTCGACCTTTGTACACGGTGGCTTGTCGGAAGATCCCTTCAAACGTGAAGCCGAGCCGCTCGGCGGCAGCCCGGGACGCGGCGTTCAGGGCGTCGCATTTCCATTCGTAGCGCCGGTACCCAAGCTCGAACACATGCTTCATCATCAGGTACATGGCTTCCGTACCCGCGGGTTTTCGTTGCAGGAGGGGCGAATAGTGGATGTGTCCGACCTCGATGGAACCTGTCGCCGGCGAGATGCGCTGGTAGCTCGCGACGCCTACCGCCCGGTCCGCCGCTTGCTCCACGATGGCAAAGAACAGGGGATCGTCGGAGGCTGCCGCCGACTTGACCCAGGAGAGGAAGGCGCTTTCGGACGGGAACGGCCCGTCCGGCAAATAGGTCCAGTTCCGGCCTTCCGTGTCCAGGGAGAAAGCCTCATACAGCTCCCGGCCGTGCTGCTCGGCTGACAATGGTTCGAGGCGGCACCAGCGGCCCACGTGCACGATGCGGCGTGGTGGGCTGGGCGGCTGCCAGTGGGGAAGCGGCAGGCCGATCGGTTGCCCCAGTTCGTTGACGCGGTGCTCCATACGGTTGAACCCTCGCCGCTGTTGGCCGCGGGCGAAGCCTGCGGCGGGCGCACGGTGATTGTTCCTCGACCGAATTGCGAGTCCTGCCCCAACTTATGACTCTTGCCCCTCTTTTTGTCGAGCCTCGGGAGCGCACACCGGTTTCCCTTGTCATCCCCAAATCCGCGGGTTTACAATCAAAGCGCCTGGAAAAATTCTGGCTTGCAGGGAGGAGAGGGTATTGCGTCGGTTTCGTAGCTTGCTCGTACTTGCGCTAGTCGTATGCCTGTCGGCTGCGGCCTTGGCGCAGGCGGCGCAGACGGAGATCGTGATCGTGCACACCAACGACACCCACGCCCGTCTGCAGCCGATCATGGTCGATGATCAGCAGCGGGGAGGCATGGCGCGCGTCGCCGGTTTTGTCCAGGTCTTGCGCAGCCTGTACCCGGGCCGGGTGCTGTGGCTGGACGCCGGTGACACCATCCACGGCACCAATGTCGCCAACCTTTTCTACGGCGAGTCCGTCGTGGAGATGCTCAACGCGGCAGGCGTGGCGGCCATGACCTTGGGCAACCACGATTTCAACTATGGGCAGGAAGTGCTGCTGGCCCGGATGGCCGAGGCCAACTTCCCGGTCCTGGGCGCCAATATCGTGTACAGCGACTCCGGGGAGCTTTTTGCCGGGCAGAGCGCCTTGTTTGACGTCGATGGCGTGACCGTGGCGGTGCTTGGGCTCTCGACCCAGGACACGCCCATTGTGACGCATCCCAAGAACGTGGTCGGCCTTACCTTCCGGGATCCCGTCGAGGTCGCCGGTGAGCTTGTGCCGGCGCTGCGCTCGCAGGCCGACGTGGTGGTCGTGTTGAGCCACCTGGGCTTCGACGAGGACCTGCGGCTTGCCCGGTCGGTGTCCGGCATCGATGTCATCGTCGGTGGCCACTCCCACACGCAGCTCGATGAGCCCGTGGCGGTTGGGGACACCGTCATCGTCCAGGCCAATGAGTACGGCAAGTTCCTCGGCTTCGTAAAGCTCACGGTCGAGGACGGCAAGGTTGTGGACGTGGTCGGGCAGCTCTTGCCGATCACGGCGGACGCTCCTGTGGATCTCACCGTCCAGGGCATCATCGACAGCTGGGAAGCGCAGCTGGACGCCCAGCTCGACCAGCTGGTGGGTGAGGCTTTGGTGGACCTCAACGGCGAGCGGGAATTCGTGCGCACCCGGGAGACCAATCTGGGCAACCTCGTCGCCGACATCTTGCGGGAAACGGTTGGCGCCGACATCGGTCTGACCAACGGCGGCGGCATCCGGGCGTCCATCCCGGCAGGCCCCATCAGCTTGCGGGATATCTACACCGTGCTGCCGTTTGACAATATCCTGGTGGGGATTGAGCTAACGGGCGCGCAGATCTTGGCGGCGCTGGAGCACAGTGTCTCCGCTTACCCGGCGCAGCTGGGCGGCTTCCTGCAGGTGTCCGGTTTGACCTTCACCTTTGACGCCAACAAGCCGGCGGGGCAGCGAGTGGTGGAGGTGCTGGTGGACGGCCAGCCGCTCGACCTCGACCGGGTGTACCGGGTTGCGACCAACGACTTCCTCGCGGCCGGCGGCGACGGCTACGAGATGTTCTTGGGAGCCCGTTGGATCTACGGTACCCAGATGGCCGACGGTGAGTTCCTCCGGGACGTGGCTGCTGCCTACGTCCGTGAGCGGGGCACCATCGCTCCCCAGGTGGAGGGCCGGATCACGGTCATCGAGTAACGCCAAAGTTAGGCTTAAGAGAGATGGCGAGGGAGGGCGTAACCGCCCTCCCTCGTCGTTTTTGTGCTTGAGGCGGTGTTTTTTGTTTGAGGAGGTGTACCGGCGGAACCGTTACCGCGGCTCGCAAGGGACCAGCGACCGAAAGCGGGCACGGCCCGGAAA
>LZRQ01000292.1 GCA_002159155.1 Firmicutes bacterium ZCTH02-B6 | reverse complement strand
AGAAGCCCCTTCCTGTGGTGTTTTTGGCCGACACAACACGTTCGGAAGACCGGCTTCTCGTCCCTTCTTTTTCCAGCCCCGCGCCCCGGGCGCTACCGCCCGGGGGCCTTTACGGCTCGCGCCACTCATCCTTTCAATTCGTATCCGCACGATCCACCGCAATCGGGGAATGCCCCAGTACTATTGACTCACATTATGGGCCGCCGGACGGCGCTGAAACCACGCCCTGGCCAAGGCCACGACGGCGTCCCCCTGGGCGACTCGGGTTCGCAGCACTGCGTGGAAAGCGGCACCGCAACCGCGGAAATCGGCCGAGACGTCAATCCGAGGCGGCCGGGTCACGTCTAGACGCACCCGCAGCCACGTCCACGCCGCTGCCACGGCTGCCCACAGGAGCCCGTAAGCTTGCGCCGTCCAGGCCGCGTCGCCCAAGCCAAGGCGGGCGAAGATGGACACCTCCTCGACCCGCAGGCGGTCGGCCAACCAGTCCAGCGCGGCCCTTCCGTTTAGTCCTAGCCCCGACGCCTTCCCGCTCCCGGGCGGCCCGTTGGTCATAGAGCGGCGCAGCGTCGCGAGATGCAACACGTTCAGCTCCGCCACGACCGACCGCTCGGGAGCCAAGCGCAGTTGAATAGAGAGCCGCCCCAGCACCCCCGTCGCCTCAAGACGCGCCGCGGCGACGCCATGGTCCAGCCATACAGACACGGCCAGCACGAGGGGCCAGAAATACAAGGTGATGAAAAGGACTACCAAACCCGCGACGACGGCGCAGGCCCCGCACGCCAACGGCAGTTCCCCCGCTGCCCAGCGTTGCCCAGCCGGCGCCCCGCTATGCTTTCGGGAAAACGCGACGAGTCCCCGGGACTATTCGTCCCGGGGACCTCTGTCAATGGTGGGGTGAGTGATGGGACTTGAACCCACGACCTCCAGGGCCACAACCTGGCGCTCTGACCAGCTGAGCTACACCCACCACGCGTCTGTCTGGCGCTGGCGCGCCCGGCAGGATTCGAACCCGCGACCCGCTGCTTAGAAGGCAGCTGCTCTATCCAACTGAGCTACGGGCGCAATTTTGGAGCGGGCGACGGGACTCCAACCCGCGACCCCCGGCTTGGAAGGCCGGTGCTCTAGGCAACTGAGCTACGCCCGCTCGGCATGGACCATTATATCGCACTACCGCGCCCCGAGCAAGACTAATGGTCGGGGAGAGCGGATTTGAACCGCCGACCTCGTGCTCCCAAGGCACGCGCGCTAACCAAGCTGCGCCACTCCCCGACGCGCTTCCCATTATAGCACACTCTGGCCCGTGGGCAACCGCCAGAGGCGCACGAGCCTCTCGCGCGCCAGGGATAAAGCGCGCGCCCGGTGGCTGATGCGGTTTTTTACGCTTTCCCCTAACTCCGCGAAGGTCTTACCCAGTTCGGGCACGACAAAGAGCGGGTCATAGCCAAAACCTCCGTCGCCCCGCGGCGTCAAGGCGATTACGCCTTCGCAGACGCCCTCGTCCACCCACGTTTCGCCTTGGGGACTCGCGATGGCGATCGCACACCGAAAGCGCGCCTGTCGCTTTTCCGGCGGAACGCCCTCCAGCAACGTGAGAAGCAACTCATTGTTGGCGGCGTCAGTCGCACCGGGGCCAGCGAACCGGGCCGAAAACACGCCTGGCCGGCCACCCAACGCGTCCACTTCGAGACCCGAATCGTCGGCGATGGCCCACAGGCCCGTATGCCTCGCGGCCGCCTCCGCCTTGAGCCGCGCGTTGTCGGCAAATGTTGCGCCGGTTTCCTCCACCTCGGGCGCGCCGGGAAACGCATCGAGGCCCAGCACCTCAACGGGCATGTCCCTTAGGAGCGCAGCCAACTCTTGCCGCTTCTTTGGATTCCGCGTCGCGACCACGAGCTTACGCACGGCGCTTTCCTCCGATACGAGCCGCGACGTCTCCCAGGGCATCCCGCTGCGCCCGCACCAACTGCTCGATGCCCGCCGCCGCCAAGTCCAACAGCTCATTGAGGATTGTCCGGTCAAACGGGGTTCCCTCGGCCGTTCCCTGCACCTCCACCAGCTGGCCGCTGCCCGTCATCACCACGTTCATGTCCACCCCGGCGCGCGAGTCCTCATCGTAGCAAAGATCCAGCAGCACTTGCCCGTCCACCACTCCGACGCTGGTCGCCGCGACAAAATCCGTTACCGGCAGGGGCAGCTGGGGGTATTCGGCGAACAGGTGCGCCAGGCTGTCCACCAAGGCCACGTAGGCACCCGTGATCGCCGCGGTGCGGGTACCCCCGTCGGCCTGCAACACATCGCAATCCAAAGTGATCGTCCGCTCCCCGAGCCGCGGCAAGTCGACTACCGCACGCAGCGCCCGGCCGATCAGGCGCTGGATTTCCAGCGTGCGGCCTCCCTGGCGGCCGGTAGCCGCCTCCCGGGGAGTCCGCGCCAAGGTGGCACGCGGCAGCATGCCGTATTCCGCGGTCACCCAACCCGCACCACTGCCCTTGCGCCAGAGGGGCACCCGATCCTCGACCGTGGCGGTGCAGACGACCTTTGTATCCCCCATTTCAATGAGTACCGAGCCTTCCGCGTACTTGCTGAAACCCCTGCGGATCGTCACCGGCCGCAGCTCATTAGGCCGGCGCCCGTCCCGCCGCTCCAACTGTTTTCCCTCCCGTTACTCCGCCGCCGCCGGGGCTGGATGTAAACCCCGCACCAGCTCAACAAACCGGCGTCCCCGCACCTCGAAGTTGGGAAACATGTCGTAGCTTGCACACGCGGGCGAGAGCAGCACCACCTCGCCCGGCCGTGCGCGCCTGGCCGCCTCTTCCACTGCCGCTTCCAGCGAGCCCACATGCACGATCTCCGGCAGAGGGGCGGCGGTTGCCCGCGCGTGGGCCACAACCGCTGCCTCGATCTTGCTCGCTGTCGCCC
>LZRQ01000291.1 GCA_002159155.1 Firmicutes bacterium ZCTH02-B6 | reverse complement strand
GGCTTCCAGATCGCCGCCCGGTATGCCCGCCGGCCGGCGGAGCTCCGGGGCTTTCAGAACGGCCTGGCGGTGCTGGTCACCGAGGTGGAGTACGGCGCCACCCCGATGCCGGACGCCCTGCGCAGCGCGGCCAGGGCGTCGGGGCCGGTGGCCGCGGGGCGCCTCCGCCAGCCCCTGCGTGGCCAGGCGGACCATGTACCGGTTGATGCGGTTGGTGCCCGCGCCGATGACCCCCCGCAGCCCGCCCGTGCCGAACGCGAGCATCTGATAGAAGCGGTCCTCGATTTCCCGGGGATCGCCGGCGACGCCGGCCAGTTCCCGGCGGGTCTCCTCATCGAAGTACGGATCCTCGCTCCAGAGCCGGAAGCGTTCCATGACCGTGGACATGCACCAGATCCTCCTCGTCTTGCGCCGGTAACCGCGCAGGCGCGCGGACCCGGCCGCGCCCCGGTGGGCGGCGCGGCTCCGGGCGCAGGGGCTGGCCGTGGAGGTGGATCTCCTGGGCCGGACCGGGGAGGAGCTGGCCGCGTACGCTCGCGCCCGGGGCGCGGCACGGGTGTTGCGCCCGGGGGTGCCGTCGATTCACTAGCTCAAGTTTCGCGTGAATAACCCGGACTTCGTGCAATGGAAACCCATTGAAAAAGCATCAGTCAGAACCAATGATACATGGTGGGAGTTGCCCCTCTTAAACCACCATGTGGAGGTTCGACTGATGCAGTCTCATGGTACGACACCCAACATCGCTGCGCAAGCCATCAAGTCCACCACCCGACATGGTTTTCTCGTCGCTCTTGGCTGGGTAGCTCAAAGGCTCAACCTGGTTGAGATCCTGAATCGGCACCTGCGCATCAAGCAGAAGACCTACGCCCATACGCCGGTCGACAAGGTAGTCGAGGCGTTGGTTGCCATTCTCGGCAACTGTCGCTATATGAAGGATCTCAACTTCGACCCTGAGCCGCTGGTTGCCGATCCTGCCGTAGCTCAAGCCTGGGGGCAGGAACGCTTTGCTCACTTTTCCACCGTCTGTGCG
Source organism: Firmicutes bacterium ZCTH02-B6 (assembly GCA_002159155.1). Classification (GTDB taxonomy): domain Bacteria; phylum Bacillota; class Limnochordia; order Limnochordales; family ZCTH02-B6; genus ZCTH02-B6. Next base: position 1,894 of record LZRQ01000291.1, on the reverse strand, counting down.
ACCTTCAGCAAGCTGACGGAGGAGAACGTTCAGCAGCTTTCCGACGCACTCGCTGAGATCCAGGCCCCGCTGCTTCAGCAGGAGGTGGCTGCCGTAGCAGGTCCAGACCGCTCCGGAATGGTCATCGTCGACATTGACCTCACCGGCCAGAAGGTTCGGGGCGAGACCAGGCAGTACACCGGTACCGACTTCGGCTACATCCAGGGGAAGTTGGCCCGAGGCTATCAGATCGCAGCCGCCTTCCTCAGCGGGAAGCAGCAGCGCTTTGCCATCGACGGCCTTCTCAAGTCCGGCAAGGCCAACAGCCGTTCCGGCGCCTGCCTGCTCGAACTGATTCCCAGGATCGAAGCCCGGATTGGTCGTCCCCTGCGGCGAGTCGAATGGGTCGAGGCATGCCTGGCTCAGCAGAAGGCTCGGGTCAGGCAGCTGTATCAGCAACTGCAGACGGTATCAGGCAAGGGCAGCGCCCGCCGGAAGCAGAAGCTGCAGCGTGAGTTCCAGGAGGAGGTTCAGCACCTCCGTGAAGTGAACCAGCGACTCCGGCAGTACCGGCAGGAGAATCGGACGAACCTGGCTCCCCTCCGTATTCTGCTGCGAGCTGACAGCGCCTTTGGCACGCCGGAAGTGATCCAGCGCCTGCTGGAACTGGGGTATGAGTTCACCATCAAGTCCTACTCCGGGAGCAACGTCGCCTACAAGCACCTCTTCGACGCTGTACCGGCAGAGAACTGGGTTGAAGTCGAGAAGAACCGGTTTGCCTCCGAAGCCGTTACCGTACCTGGCCCCACTTTGCTCGCACCGTATCCGGTGCGACTGGTCGCCATGCGCCGCTGGGACGCCGATGGCCGGGAGGTCCGCAGCGTCATCCTGACTACGCTCCAGCCTGAGGAGCTCACCACGACAGAGGTCGTCAAGCTCTACCATGGACGGCAGACCATCGAAGCCGGGTTCCAGGAGTGGAAGGGAACGTTCCACTTTGGTACTCCTCGGCTGCGGAAGTATGAGGCCAACGCCGCCTTCACGCAGCTGGTCTTGTTCGCCTTCAACCTGGTGCGCTGGGCTTGGCGGTTTCTGAGCACGAACTCGCCCAAACTGGCCGAGGCGGGGAGTCGACTCTTGGTACGAGTAGCGGCCCGGTGCCGAGCAACCATTCGGTGCCTCGGCGACACGCTGCGGTTGGTGTTCAGCCGGGGTACTCCCCTGGCTGGAGCTGAGATTACCCTGAACCGGGCCACTCCCTACCCATACGCCCTTTTAACACCACGAATGTCGAGTTGTTCGCGTGAAACTTGAGCTAGGAGCCTGTCTGAGTAAGCCAGTTCTGTAGGAGCGAAAGGGTTGGGTGTCCAATGTCTTCATCATGAGCAAGAAGACGTATCGACCGTATCAGCCCAATCAGCTGTTGCTGCTGCCCCCTGCCCTGCAGGACTGGCTTCCGCATGACCATTTCGCTTATTTCCTGAGTGATGTCGTGGACTCACTCGATCTAAGCCAAATCGAACGGACATACGAGCGAGAGCTGCGAGGTTACCCACCGTACCATCCGCGGATGATGGTCAAGGTGCTGCTGTACGCCTACTGCAACGGCGTCTACTCCTCTCGCAAGATCGAACGCCGGCTGCAGGAGGACGTAGCCTTCCGCGTCCTTGCGGCCAACAACCAGCCCGACTTCCGGACGATCAGCGATTTCCGGAAGCGGCATCTAAAGGCCCTCTCCGACCTGTTCCTGCAAGTGGTCAAGATCTGCAAGAAGGCCGGGCTGGTTCGCCTGGGTCATGTGGCCCTGGACGGCACCAAGATCAAGGCCAACGCCTCCAAGCACAAGGCGATGAGCTATAGCCGGATGGTGGAGGAAGAACAACGCCTGAAGGCGGAGATCGCAGAGCTGCTCCAG
>LZRQ01000290.1 GCA_002159155.1 Firmicutes bacterium ZCTH02-B6 | reverse complement strand
GTACCGCCCCCGGCCGGCGAGGCCGCAGAGCGGGCCGTGGCCAACAGCGTCGACGTTTGGGAGCGCGAGCAGGCGCTGGAAACCGCTCGGTTGCAGTTGGAAGCCGAGCGGGAGCGGCAGGGCCTCGAGACGAGCCTGCAAGTGACCTACACCCACGGCGGCGAGGAGCAAGGGCAAAACCAGAACCAGCCCGGCTGGTCCATCAGCCTCCAGGCGAGCTACCCGCTCTACGACGGCGGCCAGCGGCGCCTGGCCCTTGTCAACCGCGAGGAGGCCGTCCTCCGGGCGCAAGAATCCTTGGATTCGGCCGCCGAGCAGTTGCGGGCACAGGTCCAAGACCTCCTTTATCAGCTTGAGGACGCCCGCCGGCAGGTGGAGATTGCCCGGCTGGAGCGGCGCCGGGCCGAGATCGAGCTCCTGGCGGCCGAGCGCCAGTTGACGCTGCCGGTGCCCTCTGCCACCGAGGACGCGGTGGCCAGCGCTCGGCGGGCTCTGGAGCGGGCCGATATCTCCTGGCGCGAGGCCGTGTGGACGTATCAAGCCCGCTGGATTGAGCTGGGTATTTTGCAGGGCGCCGTCGATTGGGACGCGCTGAGGGCGGGGAGTGAGTAGGGTGCGAGGGAAGAAGTGGCTGTGGGTGCTGGCGGCCGTCGTGATCGTCGGCGGGGCGGCCCTGGCCTTTTTCGGCGATCAGGTGGCGAGTCGCCTCCCAGGCGGCAGCCCGGCGCAAGGCGTGACCGCAGATCGCATGCCCACCTACACCGTGCGCCCGGGCACCATCCAGCGCACCATCACCGCCACCGGCAACGTGCAGCCGGCGCGCCTGGTGGACCTGCGCTTTGGCGTCAGCGGCAGGGTGCAAGAGGTGCGGGTCCGGACCGGTGACCGGGTCGCCGCCGGCGACATACTGGCCGTGTTGGACAACCGGCAGCAGGAGCTGGCCTATTTCCAGGCCCGCAACGCGTACGAGATCGCCCGCATCGATGCGGCGCCCAACACGGTGCGGGAGCGGGAGATCGACATGCAGCTGGCCCAAGAGGCCCTTGAGCAGACGTACTTGCGGGCACCGTTTGCCGGCGTCGTCACCGCGGTCAACATCGAGCCGGGGCAGTCGGTCAGCAACAACGAAATCGTCGTGCAGCTGATGGACGACAGCGTTTTCCAGGTACAGGTTTCCGTGGACGAGTTGGACATCGCACAGGTGGAGGTGGGCCAGCCCGCGACCATCCGCTTGGACGCGGACGCGTCTCGTGTGCGGCAGGGGGTCGTGCAGGAAGTCAGCCTGGTAGCCAATGTCCAGGGCGGCGTCGTGACGGTGCCGGTGACGGTTCAGTTTCTGGAAACCGACCCGTTCCTGCGGCCTGGCTACACAGCCACTGTCTCCATCATCGTGGCCGCGGCCCGCAACGTTCCGGTCGTGCCCGTGGAGGCCATCTGGGAAGAAGGCGGCGTCCGGACGGTGACGCGCCTGGTCAACGGCGAGACCGAAGTCGTGCCCGTCGAAACCGGTTTATCCGACGGCGTCTGGGTAGAAATCCGCTCCGGCCTCGACATCGGCGACCAGATCGTGGCCCTCAACTACCGGGGCAGCGCCGCAGCGACCGCGTCGGCCGCGGCTCGCGGCGGGCAGGGCGGCGGCTTCCAGGGCTTCCCGGGCGGCGGCTTGGGTGGCGTGCGGATTCCCGCTTTCCCGGGTCGATAGGAGGATCCGGCGTGCCCGTGATGTTTGAAGCCCGGAATGTGACGAAGGTCTATGACATGGGCGCCGTACAGGTGCACGCCTTGCGGGGCGTCAGCTTCACCATCGAACAGGGCGAGATGGTGGCCATCATGGGGCCGTCGGGCTCGGGCAAATCGACCCTCATGCAGCTCATGGGGTGCCTGGACCGTCCCACCTCAGGCACGATCGTGTTGGATGGGGAAGACGTGACCCAAGTGCGCGACGACCGCCTGGCGGAGATTCGCAACAAGAAGATCGGGTTCGTCTTCCAGCAGTTCAACCTCTTGCCCAGGTTGTCCGCGGTGGAAAACGTGGAGCTGCCGCTGGTATATGCAGGCGTCGGGCGCCGGGAGCGCCGGCGCCGGGCGCTGGAGCTGCTGGAGGCCGTGGGGCTCGGGGAGCGGGTACACCACAGGCCCAACGAGCTCTCGGGCGGCCAAAAGCAGCGGGTGGCTATTGCCCGGGCTTTGGCCAACGAGCCGGCCGTCATCTTGGCCGACGAGCCCACCGGTGCCCTGGACACGCGTACCGGGGCGGAGATCATGCAGCTCCTGGCCAGGCTCAACGAGCAGGGCCACACGGTCGTCATTGTCACCCATGATCCCGAGGTGGCCTCCCGGACCCGGCGCGTCATCCACATCCGGGACGGGCTGATTAGCAAGGATGAGCGCCTTGACGGTTCCGGTGGGCTGGCCGCCGCGGCCGCACCCGGGGCGCCCGGGACAGGCGGTCCGGTACAGGGGGTGGCCCAAGCGTGAGCATCATGGATACCCTGCGCACTGCCGTCCATAGCCTTCGCTCCAACACTTTGCGTTCCATCTTGTCGATGTTGGGCATCATTATCGGCGTTGCGGCCGTCGTCAGCGTGGTCTCCATCGGTACCGGCGGGCAGCAGAGGGTGCTGGCCAACATCTCGCAGCTCGGCACCAACCTCATCACCATTAACCCGGCCGTGCCGCGGGGAACCGCGGGCCGAGTCCAGCAGGAAGTGCGCAGCGTCTTTACGGTGGACATGGCGCGCGAGATGGAGGAGATTTTGCCCGACGTCATCAACGTGGTTCCGGTGGTGACCGGTCGAGCGCTGTTGGTGGCCGGCGGGGTTAACGTGCAGGCTAACCTGGTGGGCGTAACACCGCCATTCGTGACCGTCATGAACTATGAGCTGGACCGAGGGCGATTTATCACCAACTGGGACGTGAGCGAGCAGCAGCCTGTGGCGGTGCTGGGCGC
>LZRQ01000289.1 GCA_002159155.1 Firmicutes bacterium ZCTH02-B6 | reverse complement strand
GATCTGCGCCGCCCGGCGCAAGATTTCGACCCGCTTTTCAGCCGGCGTGTCGCGCCACGCGGGGAACGCCTGGTTGGCCACCCGCACCGCCCGCTCCACGTGCTCGGCCTGGGCCCGGCCCGTGTACCCCACGATCTCAGACGGCTTGGACGGGTTGACCGACACGATCGCATCCGCCGTCTCGACCAAGTCGTCCCCGATGAGCAGCGGATGGCGCCGGCCGAGGGTTTCGCGCACCCGTGCAAAGGCCTCTTGCATCCGCTGCCGCGCGTCGGCACGGGAAAAGTCGGTGTGGGCTTCGTTGCGGTAAGGCGGCAAGCCAAACTCAGGCCCCGCGCCCCAGCCTCCGTAGGCTTGCCCTACGCCGTTGACGGTGTCGCCGCCGGGCGTTGCCGCGCCGGTCACGGCCCCCTTGTCGTCCGCCCCTGTAGCGGAGGCAGGCGCCGCGTCCCGGCCGACCTCCAAGGGGTTTCGCAAGAGCACCTCCGGCGACTCGCCTTCAGCAAAGCCCTGGCGCAGGAACGACTCCTGGGAGGTGTTTTCCAGGAGGCGCCGCACCAGGTACGCCATGCCGGGGATAAGCTCGCCGTAGGGAGTGTAAACCCGCACCCGCTGGCCCATTTCGGCCAGAGCCCGCCGCAGAGGCGTCGCCATGCCGTAAAGCACCTGGAACTCCACGGTGCGCGGCGGCAGGCCGAGTTCACCGGCGACCGCCATCGCGTGGGCGATGGAGCGAATGTTGTGGCTGGCAACCGCCAGGTCGATGCAGTCGTGGTTCTCCAAGAACAAGCGGGTGATGCGCTCGAAGCTCGCGTCGCTCTCCCACTTGCGCTCGTACACCGGCACCGGCCAGCCTTCGAGGCGGGCATGCACGGTTTCAAAGTCCCAGTAGGCGCCCTTGACCAGGCGCACCGTCACCGGCGTGCCCCGCTGCCGTGCCCACTCGATCAGCCGCCGGGCGTCCGTCTCGGACTCCTTGAGGTACGCCTGCAGCACGATCCCAAGGTAGCGGTAATCCTTGAACTCGGGATCGTCGCACAAGGTGCGGAAGATGTGGAAGGTCAAGTCCTTGACCTTGTAGTCTTCCATGTCGATGTGGATGTGCGCGCCACGCTCCTTGGCGAGCCGCACGATGGGCCGCAGGCGCGCGATGACCTCCCGGGTGCTCGTTTCCGGGTCGATGGGATCGAGCTGGGAGTACAGGGAAGACAACTTGACCGACACGTTCACCCGGGGGATAGCACCCCACGGCGCCGTGTCCACTTGATCCACCTTGGGCCAGCGGGGAGCGTGCGCAGTGAGCGCTTCCAGCAGTTCCAAGTAGCGCTGGCGGTAGACCTCTGCCTCGGCTTCGCTCAACGTGGCCTCGCCGAGCACGTCCACGGTGAAACCTTGCCCCTGGCGATGGAGCTGCTCCACCACCTTGAGCACTTCCTCGGTGTTGGTGCCGGCGATGAAGGTTCTGGCCACCTGCTCGACGCCCTTGCGCAGGGCGCTGGCCGTCGCCATCGCCCCAAGGCGCCCCATGCCCGCCATCCCGAGGCCCATCTTGAGAAGCCCGCCAAAGGGGTCAGGCTTGCCTTCGAAATACTCCCGCAGGTGCCGCACCACGTCCTCGGGATCGTTGAGGGTGGGCAGCACATCCACAAACCGGAATAGCTGCAGCCGGGTGTCGCTGTGGCGCATGGACCACTCCAGCAGCTGCCCCGTCCAGCGTTCGGACCGGAAAAATGCCCCGGCCTCGTGTTGGACCCGGTCGAACAGCTCCCGCCCGATGCGCTGGGTTTCCCGCTCGACCCGTTCGACGTCAAAACCCGTTCCCGCTGGCGCCATGGCCTACTCCTCCTTCATGGCCAGGCTGGGCTAGCCCGGTGATTCTCGCGGTTTAGACAGCGCTGGAGACGGCGCCCGTCAACACTGTGCCCGAAAACCGGGCGGTCTTCTCCAGCAGCATACGGCCCAGATCGTGCAGCTTCTCCTCTGGCACGGCAAAGGCCGGCACGTCCATGCTGACCGCCATCGGGCGCTGGCCGTAGAGGGGCACAACCGCCCCCACCGACCACACCCCAGGGTAGCCGTCCTCGATGGCCAGAGCGTAGCCGCGCCGGCGCGTCGCTTCCAAGTCCTCCCGCAGCGAGTCGGGGGTGAGAATGCGCCACGGCTGCCCGTCCAGGTGGTGGGGCCAGCCCGTGGTCAATAGGGCCTCCCGGGACGACGCGTCCAGGTTGGCCATGATCGCCTTGCCCATCGCTGTGCCGTGGGCCGGCATTCGTTCGCCCGGGGAAACCACGACGCGGATGCGGTCGCGCCCCTCCTCGGCTGCCAGCACGACGCACTCAGGCCCGTCCAGGACCCCGAGATACGCGGTGCATCCGGTTTCCCGGGCGAGGTCATCCAGCATCTGCAACGCCGACTGGGGCGCGCCGGAGCGGCTCAGGTAGCGCAGGCCAAACTCAAAGGCCCGCAGGCCGACCCGGTAGCGCCGGGTGCGGGCATCCCGCTCCACGTAGCCACCCTGCACCAGCGGCACCAGCACGCGGGATACGACGCTCTTGGCCAGACCCGTGCGCTGGCTGAGCTCCGTAATGCCCAGCTCCGAATCGCGGCCCGCGGCAACAAAGGCGTCCATGATCATGACCGCCCGCGCCACCGAGTTGTTGTGCTCTGCCATCGACCAACAGCTCCCCATCGCGCCCAGGGCGCGGCGATGTTCCGCATACCGGTCTTCGATTCCAGAGAACGGTGCCGGGGCAAACAATTCGAGGGCACATTTCCGAACCCTGCCGCAAACACCGCCGAGAAGTGCCGGAAATCATAAGTGCGAACTTTCTAGTTTTGCCACTCCATCTTGCGATTTCCCCCGGCGTCCGTGGCGGTGCGAAAGTTGGCACGCTTACAGAGGACTCGAGCCCATCGCATGGAACAGTTCTTCCAGAGGGCTTAAGATGCAGACCAGAGGCGGTCTGAGG
>LZRQ01000288.1 GCA_002159155.1 Firmicutes bacterium ZCTH02-B6 | reverse complement strand
CAACATGCTCGCGGCGAACAACGCCGCGCCTGACCGCTACGCCCGAGGCTCGCGCAGCAGTTCGCCCGCCCCTTTGCCCATGAGCACCTCTGCTGTATGGTGGGCGAGCGCCCGCGCGGCCGCTTCAGCCGCAGCCGCGTTCACAGCGGCGCTGTCGGTGGCGGGCAGGTCCATCAACCGGCTCTCCTCCGCCACCAGGAGCCGGCTGCCGGTTGGATCGGCAACGGAGGCCATAAGGCGCAACCACCGCTGGCCGCGGCTCTCGGTCCAGGTGGCCAGCGCGCCGATCGGCACGTGGCAACCGCCGCCGAGGCGCGCGAGCAGCTCCCGCTCAGCCGTAATCGCAAGGCGTATCGAAAGGTCGTCGATAAGCTGTACAGCCTCCCGGGCGATGTGGTCATCCGCCCGCACTTCAACAGCCAAGGCACCCTGCCCTGCCGCCGGCAGGCACACGGCGGGATCCAGGGCCTGCATGCGCCCGTCCCATAGACCCAAACGACGCAAGCCCGCCGCGGCCAGGATGACCGCATCCAATCCCGGCTCTTGCAGCTTGCCGAGGCGCGTGTCGACGTTGCCGCGGATGGGGACGAATTCGAGGTCTGGCCGCCAGTGCCGCAGGTGGGCGATGCGCCGAGGCGATCCTGTACCGATCCGGGCGCCCGCGGGCAGGTGCGCCAAGGCGTCGGAGCTGCCCTCCCGGGGTGGTTGCCTTAAGACGGCCGCATCCCGAGGATCCTCGCGCACGGGAAACGCGGCCAGCACCAGTCCGGGCGGCTGCTCGCCGGGCAAATCCTTCAGGCTATGAACGGCCACGTCCACCTCGCCCCGCAGCAAAGCTTGCTCCACGGCGCGCACAAAGACGCCCCGCTGGCCGAAGGCGGCCAGCGGGGTCGTGTGGTCCAGATCGCCTTCGGTCCGGATCTCCTTTAATCTAAACGTCAGCGGCAGCCCGTGTCGCCGTGCTGCCGCCTCCAATTGCGTCACCACCCAGCGGGCCTGCCACATGGCCAAGGCGCTGGGGCGAGTTCCCACGATCAGCTCCCGCGGCTGCAAGGAACAGCACTCCTCTCCGGGGCCGAGGCGAGACCTTGGCCCGCACGGATGCACGGCCTAGCCGAACTGCACGTTGGCGGGCCGCTTGAGCTCGTGCTCGACGCCGAACAATTGCGCCGCCGCTGCGACAAACCGGTGGCCCTCGGGCGAGCGGGCCTGCTCCTTAATGCGGATCGTCGGTTCATGCAAAAGCTTGTTGACGATGGCCGCGCTTAAGGCACGAATTCGCTCCTTATCGGCTTCCGACAAGTGGTCGAGCCGGCGGAGGGCTTTGTCCAGCTCCTGCTCACGAATGACCTCGGCTCGCTGCCTCATCCGGGCGATCACCGGGGCCACCGCCCGCTGGCCGTACCAAGTCCAAAAAGCCCGGACTTCGTCCTCAACGATGGCCTCGGCCTGATTCACCTGTTCGCGCCGCTGGCTGACGGTAGTATCCACCACCGCGTACAGATCATCGATGTTGTAGACGACAGCACCGTCCAGCTGCTGCACGGCCGGATCCACGTCTCTGGGCACAGCCAGGTCGATAAAGTAAAGGGGCCGGCGTTGGCGGCGCTCCAGCACCGGCCGCACCATGCGCGCGTCGATAACAGGCTCAGGGGCGCCGGTGGAGCTGATGACGATATCGGCCGCCCGTAAAGCGGACGGGAGCTCGTCCAGCGACAAGGTGGACCAGCCGTAGGCTTCAGCCAGCTGGCGGGCCCGGGCTTGCGTGCGGTTGGCCACCCGCACCCGGGCGTGACCCTTCCGGGACAGGTGGCGAGCGACCAGCTCCGCCACCTTGCCCGCACCGATCAGCAAGATCTCCTTTTCGGCCACGGACGGAGCGATGCGGTACGCCAGCTTCACCGCCGCATGACTGACGGAAGCGGCTCCCTCGCCGATGGCCGTCTCTGCCCGGGCTCGCTTGCCGGCCCGGAGCGCGGCCTCAAACAGCCGCGTGAGATGAGGCCCGGCGGTGCCGGCCCCTTGGGCCAGCTGCAGCGCCGTGCGCACTTGGCCCAAGATCTGGGCCTCTCCGATCAGCATAGAGTCCAGGCCGGCGGCCACCCTGGCCAGATGCTGTGCGGCGTCAAAGCCGGTGTACTTGTAAAGATAAGGGGAAACGGTATCGCGCGCTTCGCCTGCAAAAGCGCACAAAAAGTCCACTACGGCATCCGTCCCCTGCGCCTCGTTTTCGCAGGCGACGTACACTTCCGTCCGGTTGCAGGTGGACAAAATGGCTGCTTCCGAGGACCCGCCCGCGACGATCAGGCGCCGGAGGTGCTCCGGCACCTGATCGGACCCGAAGGCTAGCCGCTCGCGCACCGCCACGGGGGCGGACTTGTGGTTGAGGCCGACCAGCACGATCTGCATGTCCAACGGCTATTTTACCACGTTACACCCCCGTTGGCCAATCGACTGGCGCAATGGGCGGCGTCTGCCGCTTGTGCCGGCTGATCTTGTGCAGGTGGTCGACACGCTCCTGCACCGCCGCGGTCGCGCGGCCCTCCAGTAAGTACGTGTCGAGATCGTTGTACGTTAGGCCAAGCTCTCCCTCGTCGGTCTGACCGGCCCACAGACCCGCGCTCGGCGGGCGCTGGAGCAAACGCTCAGGCAGACCGAAGTAACGAGCCAGCGCGTATACTTGCCGCTTCACGAGCCCGCCCAGGGGCAGGAGATCGCCCGTGTCGCCGTACTTAGTGCTGTAACCCACGTGCAGTTCCGAACGGTTGCCGGTGGCCACCACGAGGTAGTTGTGCAGGTTGGCCATGTAATACAGGGTCGCCATGCGCAACCTCGGTTTCAAATTTGCCCGGGTCAAACGCACCCGTTGCTCCGGCGCGGCTACATCGGCTGGGCTGACGGCCGTCTCCAGTGCCGCGAGCAGTTGATCGTAGATGGGGGTCAGATCGACCCGCACCACCGGCACGCCCTCGTGCTC
>LZRQ01000287.1 GCA_002159155.1 Firmicutes bacterium ZCTH02-B6 | reverse complement strand
GCACGGGCCCGGGAATGGCCTGTCCTGGCGGTAGACCGCCGTACGCTGTCGGATGTCTTTTGCCTGGCCACGGGGGTGTACAGCCCCCTCACCGGGTTTATGACCCGTCATGACTACTGGCGCGTCTTGGACGAGATGCGCCTCGCTTCGGGGCTGGTGTGGAGTTTGCCCATCGTGCTGCCAGTGTCCCCGGAGATAGCGGCATCGTGGCGCGAAGGGCAATGGGTGGCGCTTTCCGATCAATGGGGGGAGCCGATCGCGGCCCTCCGGGTGGAAGACCGCTTCCTCCGGGACCCAGTCGATGAGGCGCGGCGCGTGTTTGGCACCGTCGACCCCCGCCATCCGGGGGTGGCCCGGCTCCTGCAGGAACCCCGGGTGCTGGTGGGCGGCGAGGTGTGGCTCCTCAACCGCCCGGTGCTGTGCGAGGTCGAGGCCCAGTGCGTACTCGACCCCAAGCTGACCCGAGCAGCGTTTGCGGAGCGCGGGTGGCGGCGGGTGGTGGGATTTCAGACCCGAAATCCGATTCACCGGGCGCATGAGTACATCCTCAAGTGCGCGCTCGAGGTCGTCGATGGGCTGCTCCTGCACCCCCTGGTCGGCGAAACCAAGGCGGACGATGTGCCTGCAGACGTCCGCCTGCAAAGCTACCGGGTGCTGGTGGACACCTATTTCCCTGTCGAAAGGGTGCTGCTGGCGGGTTTCCCGGCAGCCATGCGCTATGCGGGACCGCGGGAAGCGGTGTTTCACGCTTTGTGCCGAAAGAACTACGGGTGCACCCATTTCATTGTCGGCCGGGACCATGCGGGGGTCGGCAACTTTTACGGTACCTACGACGCCCAGCGCATCTTTGAGCGGTTTGCCCCCGGGGAGCTGGGGATTACGCCGCTGTTTTTTGAGCACGCGTTTTACTGCCGCCGCTGCGAGGGAATGGCTACGGCCCACACCTGCCCGCACGGCCCGGAGGCGCGGGTCACCTTAAGCGGCACGGCGGTCCGGGATATGCTGCGACGGGGTGAGGCGCCGCCGCCTGAGTTTACCCGGCGGGAGGTCGCAACGGTGCTTATGCAGGCGATGGGCGGGGCGCTAGAGACCCAAGCTCGTCGCGGGTAGCCAGGCGGGGCCCGCCGCGCTAGGGAACGGCCCACGATGTGACCCGCAGCCGGGGGGACGGTGAAGACCGCCTTACCTTGACTATCCCAATCGGAATTGTTAGGATAGGAAAAGGGAGGCGATGCCCGTGCCTGAGGACGCTCAGGTCCATCGGGAGCTGGACCTGAAGGGCGAGGTGTGCCCGTATACCTTTGTAAAGAGCAAGCTTATGCTGGAAACGATGGCGCCGGGCGAGGTGTTGCGCGTCATCGTCGACTACCCGCCCGCCACGGGCAACGTGCCCCGCAGCATGGAGAGTGAGGGGCACCAAGTGCTGGCGGTCAATCCCGCAGGCCAAGGCGTGTGGGAAATCATCGTGCGCAAGAAGAACTAGGGGGCGGCGTCGTGTTCGGTTTCACAGAGGAGGAAATCCGCCGCTACAGCCGCCACATCATCTTGCAGGAAGTTGGCGGGATCGGGCAGCAGAAGCTGAAGGACGCCAAGGTCCTGGTGGTCGGCGCAGGAGGATTGGGCTCGCCGGCCGCCTTTTATTTGGCCGCGGCCGGTGTGGGCACCATCGGCGTCGTGGACGACGACGTAGTGGATTTGTCTAACCTGCAGCGGCAAATCCTCCATCGAACGGAGGACGTGGGGACGCCCAAAGTGGATTCCGCGGCGCGGGCCATGACCGCGCTCAATCCGGGCGTCAAGGTCAAGCAGTACCGGACGCGCCTCGGCGCGCACAACGTAATGGAGATCATCCGGGACTACGACGTCATCGTCGATGGGGTGGACAACTTTTCCACCCGTTATCTTCTCAACGACGCCTGCGTCATGGCCGGAAAGCCTCTAGTCGATGCCGGGATCTTGCGCTGGGACGGCATGATGATGACCATCAAACCGCACGCGGGCCCCTGCTACCGCTGCATTTTCCCCGAGCCCCCGCCTCCGGGGGTGATCCCCAGTTGCCAGGAGGCTGGTGTCATTGGCGCGATCGCAGGCGTCATGGGGACCCTGCAGGCGCTGGAGGCTATTAAGCTTATCCTGGGCGTCGGCGAAACCTTGACCGGCCGGCTGCTTTTGTTTGACGCGCTGGAAGGGCGTTTCCGCCAGGTCAACGCGGAGCGGGATCCAAACTGCCCCGTGTGCGGCGATCACCCCACCATCACGGAACTGGTCGAGTATGACCTGGCCTGCGATCTCCCGTTTGGGGTGCCGGCCGGGTCCGCTGAAAGGAAGAGTGAACAGTGATCAACGCCAATCACGTGTCGCTGCCCGAGGGCCGCTGGCGCGCAGCGGACGTCCTGCAGATTGTGGGCGGGACGCCGCTGGTGCGCCTCAACCGGATTGTGCCGCCCGAGGCGGCGGAAGTTTGGGCCAAGTTGGAGTCCCTCAATCCCGCCGGGAGCGTCAAGGACCGCATCGCCAGGGCGATGATCGCCGCAGCCGAGCGCGAGGGAAAGTTGCAGCCGGGCGGCGTCATCGTAGAGCCGACCAGCGGCAACACAGGGATCGGCCTAGCCATGGTAGCGGCCGCGCGGGGTTACCGGCTCATCTTGACCATGCCGGACACCATGAGCATGGAGCGGCGCAACCTGCTGCGCACTTACGGCGCGGAGTTAGTGCTGACGCTGGGCGCCGAGGGGATGCGGGGCGCCGTCGCCAAGGCCCACGAACTGCTCGCGGAGCTGCCGGGGGCGTTTATGCCGCAGCAGTTTGAGAACCCGGCCAACCCCGACATTCACCGGCGTACGACGGCTGTTGAGATCCTGAGCCAGACGCAGGGCAAGGTAGACGCCTTTGTGGCCGGCGTGGGCACCGGCGGCACCATCACCGTCGTCGGCGAGGTCTTAATGCAGCGAAAGCCGTCGGTCAACGCTGTGGCGGTGGAGCCGTCGTCGTCGCCGGAGCTGTCGGGCGGGCAGCCCCGTCCCAAGAATATCCAAGGCATCGGGGTGGGCTTCGTGCCCGAAGTG
>LZRQ01000286.1 GCA_002159155.1 Firmicutes bacterium ZCTH02-B6 | reverse complement strand
TTTGCGGCCGCGGCGGGGGTGCCTGTCCTGATCAAATGGCCCAATGACGTGGTCGCACTGGACGGCCGCAAGGTGAGCGGCATCTTGGTGGAGATGGAGGCGGACGGCGACCGGGTCCGGCACTGCGTGGTGGGCATCGGCGTCAACGTCAACCAGCAGCCCGCCGATTTCCCGCCGGAGGTGCGCCCGAGCGCGGTGTCCGTCCGGCTGCTGGCCGGGCGGCCGGTGGCCAGGGTTCCCCTGCTCCAGGCAATCTTGACCGGGTTCGAAGCCCGTTACCGGACCGTGACGGCGGCCGGTTTTGGCGCCGTCCTGGATGAGGTGCGGCGCAATTCGGCCACCTTGAGCCGGAATGTGGTGGTCTTGGAGACCGGGGGCGGCTCCTGGGACGGGCGGGCGCTGGCCATCGTGGACGACGGGGCGCTCCTAATCGAGCCGGCCGGCGGCGGTGAGGCCCGGCGGGTGTACGCCGCAGACGTTTCCATCAAACCTGCGGGAGGAGGACAACCTCCATGACGAGTCGTGATCGAAACCCGTTGCCCGTGCGCCAGCTGGCGCTGGTGGCCATGTTTGCCGCCGTCACGTCGGTACTGGCTTGGATACGCATCCCGCTGCCCTTCAGCCCTGTGCCCATCACTGGGCAGACGTTCGGGCTGATGTTGGCCGGGCTACTCCTAGGCCCACGCCTTGGCGCCTTGTCCCAGACCGTCTACCTGCTCATGGGCGTGATCGGGCTGCCGGTGTTCGCCGGCGGCCAGGCGGGCCTCGGGGTGCTGCTGGGCCCCACCGGTGGCTACTTGTGGGGCCATATCGCTGGGGCCTACATCGCCGGCCTTGTGGCTGGTCCGGACCCAGCCGGAGCGGCGCCAAGGCCAATGCCCGCGACCGCGGGAGGGCGGTTGCCGGGTGGCCTCCCGCGGGGTAGGATCGGGTTGGCACGGACCCTCACGGGGGCCGTCCTGGGCGGCATCGCCGCCGTGTACGCCTTGGGCGTGGTGCAGCTCGCGATCGTAACGGGCATGGATTGGCCCGCTGCAGTACTGGCCGGCGCGGTACCGTTTTTGCCGGGGGACTTGGTGAAAGCGGCGGTCGCCGCGACCGTGGCCATGCGCCTGGCGCCGGTGGCGGCCGCGAGCTTGCGCCCGTCGACAGCGGGATACTAGGCGCGACCGCCGCTCGACGCCCGCTGTCAAGCAGGCGCGCGGCAGGGCGATAACGGGAGGTGCAGGTTGTGGCGGAGCGCATCGTGATCATCGGCGGAGGGCTGGCCGGCTCCGAAGCCGCTTGGCAAGCCGCCAACCTGGGCGTGGATGTGGACTTGTACGAGATGCGGCCGGTGCGCCGGACGCCTGTGCACCATACCGAAAAACTGGCCGAGCTCGTCTGCACCAACTCATTGGGTTCAAACCAAGTCACCAGCGCCAGCGGCCTGCTCAAAGAGGAGATGCGCCGGCTGGGCTCCCTGATTATCGCGGCCGCCGACGCCCACGACGTGCCCGCGGGCGCGGCGCTGGCGGTGGACCGTGAGCAGTTTGCCGCCGCGGTCAGCAGCGCCCTGGAGCGCCACCCGCGGGTACGGATTCACCGGGAAGAGATGACCGCCATCCCCGAGGACGGCATCGTGGTCATCGCGTCCGGCCCCCTGACGTCGCCTGCATTGGCGGAGGCTATTCAGGCCTTTACGGGTGAATACGACCTCTACTTTTACGACGCCGCGGCGCCGATCGTCACCGCCGAGTCCATCGACTGGGACAAGGGGTTTTGGGCGTCCCGTTACGGCAAGGGCGAAGGCGACGACTACTTCAACTGCGCCTTGACCGAGGACGAGTACAACCGCTTTTACGAGGCGTTGATCACCGCCGAGGTGCATGAGGGGCACCTGCAGGAGGAACTCAAGTACTTCGAAGGCTGCATGCCGATCGAGGCCATCGCGGAGCGGGGCAAGGACACCTTGCGCTTTGGCCCGATGAAACCCGTGGGGCTGAAAGATCCCCGCACGGGCAAGCGGCCGTACGCCGTGGTGCAGCTGCGCAAAGAGAACCGCTCCGGAACCTTGTACAACCTGGTGGGTTTTCAGACCCGCATGAAGTGGGGCGAGCAAAAGCGGGTCCTGCGGCTCATCCCAGCCCTAGCCAACGCCGAGATCGTGCGCTACGGCGTCATGCACCGCAACACGTTCATCAACGCGCCGCGGGTGCTCCTGCCCACATACCAGGTACGCAAGGACCCGCGGGTATTTTTCGCCGGCCAGATCACCGGCGTCGAAGGCTACGTGGAATCGGCCGGGTCCGGGCTTTTGGCGGGCCTCAACGCCGCCCGTCTCGCGCGAGGCGAGGAGCCCCTGGTGTTGCCGGAGGACACCATGCTCGGGGCCTTGGCCCATTACATCACCAGCGCTGATCCGAAGCACTTCCAGCCCATGAACAGCAACTTCGGGCTTTTGCCGCCCCTGGCCGATCCGCCCCGGGACAAGGCTTTGAGGAAGCAGCTTATGAGCGAGCGGTCCCTGGCGCGGCTGGCGGAGCTTATCCAGGTCAACGGCCTGAAGCCTCCGGTACCGGCGGTGGCGGTGGCCGCAACGGAGTGACGGGTGCTGATGGGCGGGGACACCATCGAAAACCGAGTCCAGGGACACCAACTTGACCTGCGGCGGCTACCCGCGGTCGATCAGCTGCTGCAGGCGCCGCAGGTCGCTGCGGCCGCTGTGGGACTGCCGCGTCCCTTGGTGGTCGACGCGGTGCGCGCGGCTATCGACGAGGCTCGCCGGGGCATCTTGGCTGGCGCCCCCGCCCCGGCGCCCGCCGCGTTGGCGGCGGCGGCCGCGGAGCAGGTGCGGGCGTTGCGCCGGCGGCTCCTCACCCCGGTCATCAACGCGACGGGCGTCGTGCTGCATACCAACTTAGGCCGCGCCCCTCTGAGCGCCGCGAGCATCGCCGCGATGGCGGCCGTCGCGTCCGGGTACAGCAACTTAGAGTACGAGGTGGACGCGGGGCGGCGGGGCTCCCGCCACGTGCACGGCGAGGCGCTGCTCGTGCGCCTTACGGGCGCCGAGGCCGCCATGGTGGTCAACAACAACGCCGCGGCGGTGCTCTTGGCCCTGAGCGCCCTCGCCCAAGGGCGAGAGGTGATCATCTCCCGGGGTGAGATGATCGAGAT
>LZRQ01000285.1 GCA_002159155.1 Firmicutes bacterium ZCTH02-B6 | reverse complement strand
AACCGCCGGTGTTTCATCCAGCGGCGGTTGCTGGGCTGTCGCGCGGGGGCACGGCGTGGGGGTGGCCGCGGGCGTTGTGGTGGGAAACATGGCTGGCTGAGGCGACGGCCCTCGAGCGAGGCGGACTGCATGCCGAGCGCGTGATCATCCAGGGCTGGACGTGGGACGCCGTGCTGGCTTTCGCCCAGCAGGCGACATTTGCCGAAGATCCGCTCGTCCTGGATACGGTATCGCTCGCGACCTTGATGCACCTTGTGCTCAACTCGGGCGCCACCGGCGCCCCGCGTCCAGATAACCCGCTGGGGTGGACCGAAGAGGCCCTGTTACGGGCCGGGCGCTTTCTCGAGGAATTGCGGCGGCAGGCGGCGTTGCCCCTCGTTCCCGAGGAGGCGGCTCGCACCCGCGTCGAGCGCATTCTTAGCGGGCGCACCGCAGTGATCGGGCCGGTTGGGCCGCACCTGGCCCAGGCTGTCATGCAGCGGAAACCGGGCAGCTATCTGCTGGTCCCGGTGCCGCACCACGCCCAAGCCACGGAAGTAGCCCCGATGGAGCCCGGCGGCTATTTCGTCTTCCGCCAGGACCCCTACCAGGGAGACGACCACACCCGGCTAGCCATGGAGCTCGCCGCGTGGCTCGCCGCGCGCACCGAGAGCTGGGTGGCGGAATCGTTGGGCCTCGTGCCGGCCCGCACCGCTACCCTGCACGCTTGGCACGGGGTAGCTCCTCTCGACGAACACAGCCGAACGTTGCTGATCGACTATCTCCAGCAAGCTCCCGTGCGGGACGCGCCCCTATCGGTAGAGCTCGACGCGTTGACAGAGCGCGTCGCCCCTCACTGGCGCGACTTTTGGGACCAAAACCTATCCCACGAAGAGCTTGCCGCGAGGGTTTGGCAGGCCATCCAACAGGCTTCGCAGGCGCCTCACGGTGCGGACAGTGTCCGGCCCTAGCCCGGCCGTCGCGGTTGGCCAAGCCGGAGTCAATTACGACGCTCCCCGTCCACCGCCACGCGTGGCCGACTAGCCCGCGCCGGTGGCGGCGAGGATCAGCCTGTTAAGATCGAGGTCCGGGTGTAGCCCTTGGTTGAGCCCGTCCGCGATCATCTCGGCCACGTCCTCGACAAGGACGTCGATCTCCTTTGGCGTCATGATCAGGTTGCCCATAAACGGGCCGAGCACGTCTTCAAGAACCGCCCGCTGAGCGGCCGCAGCCGTCGTCGCAATGCCTGGGCCCGGGGCCGCCGGAGAAGCGGGCGGCAACGACTGGGCAGCCGGCACGGGTGCTGGGGGAGGCGGCGCCATGCCTCCAGATGCGCCGGCTCCACGCTGCAGTATCCAGCGAGGGTCCGGCAACGGCATACCGGGAACCGCTCCAGGGGTCGGACCTGAGCCCAGAGCGGCCGCCGGCCCGTTCCCAACGCGTGCCGCTGGCGCCTCGCCCATGCCCATCGACGGGCCCGACGGCCCGGCACGCAACCCGTTGCCGCGCTCGTGAGCCGCCATTCGGTCCAGTCCGTCCGCCACCACCGTCAGGGCATGCACGACGGTCGGCACGCCGATAGCAATCACGGGTACGCCCAGTGTTTGGCGAGTGATGCCAAACCGTTTGTTCCCAACGCCGGAACCGGGCTGGATCCCCGCATCCGCGATCTGGACGGTGGTGCCCAGCCGCTCCACGCTCCGGGCAGCCAAAGCGTCGATGCAAATGACTACCGCCGGTTGGATCTGGCGCACGATGCCTTGCACGATTTCGGCGGTTTCCAGGCCCGTAATCCCGAGCACCCCCGGCGAGATCCCGGCCACGGGGCGTGCGCCAGCGCGAGCCGCGGGCGGGGCCATGTAGAAAAAGTGGCGCGTCACGATCAGGTGATGGATCGTGCGTGGCCCCACCGCGTCCGGAGTCGCGTTCCAGTTGCCCAGCCCCACGACCAACACCTCGCCGTCCTGGGGCACTTGCCAGCGCTCCAGGAACGCGGCGACCTCCCTCCCGATCAGTTCGGCGACGTGCTCTAAGGCCTCTTGATCCCGCAAACGCAAACCCGGCGCCTCGATGGTGGTATAACTGCCTGGCAGCTTGCCCATGGCCCGAGCGCCTTCCTCAGTGGTGATGGCGACGCGGGAGATGACGCCTACCGGTGTTTGCTCCGTCTCCACCGCCACGCCTGGGATTTCGGGCGGCCCTTCATGCTGGATCACCACCTCCCGGGCCTCGAGGGCCAGGTCGGTGTGCGTCCGGTAGCGGCGCATCCATTCACTGTGAATGGCGCCGAGATCCATGGGCCCCACCTCCTGCCGTCACAGTCTCTCTCGATGTGCAGATCCCTATACCCTGCTGCGGGAATGTGTGGTACAATGTTTGCGTTCACTTCAGGGCAGAAGGGAGGTCCGGACGTGCCCAACACGCGTTCTGCCGAGAAGCGGGTGCGAGTGATCGCCAAGCGTACACTGCGCAACCGCATGATCCGCTCGCGGATGAAGACGGCGATTAGGCGCTACAACGCGGCGGTGGCCCAGGGCGACGTAAACTTGGCCACTGAGCTGCTCAAGAAGGCCGTCAGCCAGATCGACCGTGCGGCTGCGAAGGGTGTCATTCATCCCAACCAGGCCTCCCGCCGCAAGGCGCGGCTTGCCGCCCGGCTCAATGGGCTGAACAAGGCCAGCTGATCGTCCGGCCGCCAGCGCCGGTTGATTATCCTGCTTTCCCGACGTTAAGATGGGCCAGCGCGACCACCAGCGTTTCCAGTACAAGGCGGGGGTCCCGGCCCGTTTTTATTTCCACATCCGCTGCCGCAACCCGGTGCAGCGCCGCAGCGGCCCGCTCGGGTCCGACGCGCACCGCTTGCCGGGCGGCCTTCTCCACCACGTACGGATTGAGGCTGAGGCGGGCAGCGAGCTCCCTTACCCCTGCGCCGGCGCCGTGGGCCAACAGGATAAGCCGAAACTGGCGCGCGATCATGCTTAAGATGACGAGGGGCGGCTGGCCAACGGCCAGCAGATCGTTCAAGATCCCCAACGCGTCTTTAGGCCTGCTTTCCGCCACGGCGTCGGCAAAACGGAAAATCGCGTACTCGGCTGCATGAGGGATGGCGACGCTGCCCACCTCGTGGACCATTGCGGCGTCGACGGGTTGCCCGGCAGCGTAAACCGCAAGTTTTTGCAGCTCAGTGTATAGG
>LZRQ01000284.1 GCA_002159155.1 Firmicutes bacterium ZCTH02-B6 | reverse complement strand
GTATGGGCGGGCAGGGATTGAGCTGTTGAGGCGGAGGCTCCTGGCGATGGGATGTTGAGGGGGCAGACTGGCCTGCCATACTATCCAGGCTGCCCAATAGCATCGAAATTGCGGGAGACCCAGTTTATCACCGCCGATCACAGCCAGTCGTGCCGGAACTCCGGGCCATACGCTGTGGGCCTTAGGCGCACTGCTGGTGGCTGCAGGAGGATTGTGGGCCGCTCAATTGACGGGACTCATCCCTTGGGGCGGGCAATCGGGCCCTGCTTTATCAGATAGGGCCCCTCTTGCGAGCCAAGAGCCTCAAGCGATTTCCTCCAAGCTTGAGTTGGCGGCGGACGCAGGACAGTACCTATTTTGGGTAACGGTGGAACCCGGAGTGCGTGGTGCGAACCGGCTCAGCGTGCGGTTCCAGGATTATATGGGCGATCGGGTCCCGGGTGTGAGGGTGCGAGCCTATCTCTCAGCGGTTTCTGCTTCGAACGCAGGCGGGACGTGGGAACAGGAACCACGGCCAAACGGATTTGAAGCCCGGGAGGTCATCATGGTCCCTGGTGCTGACGGGATGACGTACGCGGGAACGGTGGAGTTGGGCGACGACGGATTGTTCCTTTTGCGGATCGAGGCCGAGGATGCGAGCAGCCTGGCACCGGTGGCCGAGGCGCTTTTGCCGGTTTCAATCCCAGGGGGCGGCGCCAGGGACTTGCTGCGCATGGCTGATGAAAGGATGAACCAACTGCAGTCTGTCCGCTTGCGCGAAGAGTTGCGGGGGCGACCTGACGGGGACGCTGTCACCGAAATGGAGTTCGTAGCGCCTGACCGGGTGCGCATGCGCTTTGGCGACGGGCGGGAAAGGATTGTCATCGGCGGTACCCGCTACGAACGTGCCGGACCGGACCAGCCGTGGAACGTGTCGCCGTGGCCTCAGGTGCGAGGATTTCGTTGGCCGGACTTTCGGTACGCTTCCACCGCCGCCCGCCAGGTCCTGGTGGGGAGGGGTCAAGTGGATGGTCGCCCTGTGTGGGTCGTCAATTTTGTTGAAGACCCGCCGGAAATCCGCTACGTGGTGTGGATCGATGCCGAAACGTATCTCATTCGCCGGCTGACCATGCACACCACTGGCCACTACATGTACTGGACCTTTTACGATTTCAACGCGCCCATCACCATCGAGTCGCCCGCAGATATGTAGACCCCAGTGAAGCACCGCTCTCGGCTGCAGTCGCTGCCGGCTGTCACCGGGTGGCGCAGGATTCCAATGCGCGGCATGGAAAACACTACAGTTGTTTGCAGGAGGGACTACGTCTATGTCAGGCCACAGCAAGGTGGCAGAGAGAGACCCGGCGGCCCGCATTCAAGAGCTTCGGGAGCAAATCAACTACCACAATTACCGCTATTACGTGCTGGACGATCCCGTCATCAGCGACGCCGAGTTTGACCGGCTCATGCGGGAGCTCGAGCGGTTGGAGGCAGAGTATCCCGAACTGGTGACTCCCGATTCGCCCACGCAGCGGGTGGGCGCGCCGCCGTCGGAAGCCTTTGCCACGGTGGTGCACCGGGTGCCCATGCTGAGCCTGGCCAACGCCTTTTCCCCGGAGGAACTCAGGGCCTTTGACGCCCGGGCCCGCAAGCTGGCTGAGGCCGACCGGCTCGAGTACGTTTGCGAGCCCAAGTTTGACGGCCTGGCGGTGTCCCTCTCGTACGAAAACGGCGTGCTGGTGCGCGGTGCGACCCGGGGAGACGGCACCCAGGGTGAGGACATCACCGCCAACCTGCGCACCATCCGGTCAGTGCCCCTGCGCCTGCGGCGTCCGCTGACCATTGAGGTGCGCGGTGAGGTCATCATCCGGCACGAGGACTTTCGCCGGCTCAACGAGGAACGGGCGGCCAGGGGCGAGCCCCTGTTTGCCAATCCCCGCAACGCGGCCGCTGGCTCCGTGCGGCAGCTGGACCCAAGGGTGACCGCGAGCCGGCCGCTGGACATTTTCTGCTATGCCATCGGCTATATGGAAGGCGAGCCGCCGGCGACCCACGCGGAACTTCTGGACCTGCTGCGGGAGCTTGGCTTCAAGGTGAATCCGGAGGCGAAGCTCGTCCCGGACATCGAGGCCGCCATCGACTGGTGTCTAGCCTTTGAGCAGAAGCGGCCGTCGCTGCCCTACTCGGTGGACGGCGCGGTGCTCAAGGTCAACGACCGCAGGCTCTATGACCGGCTGGGCGCCACGGCCAAGACGCCCCGCTGGGCCATCGCCTACAAGTTCGCCGCCGAGCAGGCCATCACGCAGGTGGAGGACATCGTGGTCAACGTGGGCCGTACCGGGGCCGTAACGCCCATGGCGCGCCTTGTGCCCGTGCAGGTTGGCGGCGTCACGGTGAGCCGGGCGACCTTGCACAACGAGGACTACATTCGGACCAAAGACATCCGCATCGGCGACTGGGTCGTCATCCAGCGGGCGGGCGACGTCATCCCCGAGGTGGTGCGAGTGCTCCAGGAGCGGCGCACGGGGCAGGAGCGGCAGTTCCGCATGCCCGCGGAGTGCCCCGAGTGCGGCGCACCGGTGGTGCGCCCGGCCGGGGAGGCCGTGGCCCGCTGCACCAATCGCCATTGCCCGGGACGGCTGCTCGAGCGGCTTATCCATTTCGTGTCCCGCGACGCGATGAACATTGAGGGGATGGGCCCGGCTCTCATCGAGCAGTTGGTGGACAAGGGCCTCGTCAAGGACGCCGCCGACATCTACGCGTTGCGCCACGAGCAGTTGGCGAGCCTTGAGCGCATGGGCGACAAGTCGGCCAGCAACGTCCTATCGTCCATCGAAGCCAGCAAGGACGCGGGGCTGGAGCGGCTGTTGTTTGCCCTCGGCATCCGTCACGTGGGGGAAAATGTAGCCCGGGACATCGCCCAGCATTTCGGGGACATCGACCGCCTCATGGCTGCCGGTTTCGACGAGCTCTTGGCCGTGCCGTCGGTCGGTGAAAAGATCGCCCGGAGCGTCTTGGACCACTTTGCGGATGAGGAAAACCGGGCCTTGATCGAGCGACTCCGGGACGCCGGGGTGCGCATGACCGCGTCCCGGCAGGCGGCCGCAGCGGGCGGGAAGCTGGCGGGCAAGCGCATCGTCGTGACCGGCACGTTGTCGCGCTACACTCGACGCGCGGGGGAGGAGCTCATCCGCCG
>LZRQ01000283.1 GCA_002159155.1 Firmicutes bacterium ZCTH02-B6 | reverse complement strand
GGCGTGGTCAAGGCCGTGCTGGTCACCGTGTTTTTGGCGGTGAACGCCTTGATCCTGGTGCTGATGGAGCGAAAGGTCGCTGGGCGCATGCAGCGCCGCCCCGGTCCCCTGCGCACTGGGCCGCGGGGCTTGCTGCAGACTTTCGCTGACGCCATCAAGCTGCTGACCAAGGAAGACATCGTGCCCAGCGGTGCCGATGTGGCTGTCTTCGTGTTGGCTCCCATGGTGTTTTTCGCAGCGGCGACCGCGCTGTGGATCGTTATTCCCTTTGGGCCGCAGACCATCGTGCAGGACCTCAACATCGGGCTGATTTACATCTCGGCCGTTACGGGCTTGAGCGTCCTGGCCATTTTGATGGCCGGCTGGTCATCCAACAACAAGTGGTCCCTGTTGGGCGCCATGCGCTCTGCGGCACAGCTGGTGAGCTATGAGATTCCCTTGGTGCTGTCGCTGGTCGCGATTGGCATGATGGCCGGTTCCCTGCGTTTGGGCGACATCGTGGCGGCACAGCAGGGCGGCTTTACCAACTGGTTTATCTTCCCGCAGATCCTGGGCTTCATCGTCTTCTTTACGGCCGGGCTGGCAGAAATCAACCGCGCGCCTTTCGACTTGCCAGAGGCTGAGAGCGAGCTGGTGGCCGGCTACAACACGGAGTACAGCGGGATGCGCTGGGCCATCTTTTTCCTGGCGGAGTACGCCAACCTAGTGGCCTTCTCCGCCCTGGCGGCGACCTTTTTCTTCGGCGGCCCGACGGGTCCGTTTTTGCCGCCGTTCGTCTGGTTCCTTATCAAGACTTACTTCTTCATTTTCGTGGCCATGTGGATCCGTTGGACGCTTCCCCGCATTCGGGTCGACCACCTGATGAACCTGGGCTGGTACGTGCTGATCCCCCTCGCCTTGATCAACCTGGGCTGGACGGGGCTGTACGTGGTGCTGCGGGGTTGAGAGCACCCGGGGTCTTGACCCCGGAGCGAAGAGAGGTGTGAAACGGTGTTCCGAAGCCTGCGGGACTTCTTCTCCATGATACGGACGGCCATCATCGGCATGGGGATCACGATCCGGCACATGTTCAGCCCGGTCATCACTATCAATTATCCCGAGGAACAGCTGGACGTCCCCTTGGGCTACCGCGGCATTCCGGTCCTGCTCAGCGACGAGGATGGCAACCTCAAGTGCGTCTCCTGCGAGTTGTGCGCCAAGGCGTGCCCGGTCAACTGCATTGAGATCCAGTCGCACCGAGACAACCAAACCCGCAAGAAGGTTTTGGACGTCTACAATCTGGACTCCACCTGGTGCATGTACTGCGGGCTGTGCGTGGAGGCCTGCCCATTTGACGCACTGGCCATGTCTGACCAGTTCGAGCTCGCCTCCTACGATCTACCTGGGCTCGTCTATACCCGGGACCAGTTGGCCGAGATTGGTCGCCGCGCGATCACGCCGACCGATAACATCCGGGAGACGCAGAACTTCGGCATTAAGACCGGAGGTGCCCGTCGCTAATGGACGTAACGCGGATTGTGTTTCTGGCGTTGGCGGCCGTGGCGGTCGTATCGGCGTACCGGGTCGTGACTGCGCCAAAGATCATGCACGCCGCCCTTTGGCTCGGATTCACCTTCTTTCTTGTGGCGGGCGTCTTCCTGACCCTCGGTGCCGAGTTCCTCGCGGCTGCGCAGGTTTTGGTTTATGTCGGTGCAGTCACTACCATCATCTTGTTCGGTATCATGCTCTCTCAGGCCGCCGAAGTGCGCAGCCGGGATCCGCTGCCGAGCGAATTGTTGGAGGGCATGGCCTTTTGGCGCCGCGGTGTGCTGCCTGTGGTGGCGACGGTGGCATTTGTGGCCATCATGGTCATGGTGTACTTGCGGGCGTCGTGGCCTGCGCCCACAGGCGGAGTCGCGGACACGGTCCGCCTCATCGGCAGCGCCCTGTTCACCACTTATGTGATTCCGTTTGAGCTGGCGGCGGTGCTGTTGCTAATCGCCCTCGTTGGAGCCATCGTCCTGGCCATTCGGGACGACGACAAGGAGGAACAGGGCTCATGACCACAATCCCGGTAACGTACCCGCTCGTGCTTGGGGCCGCTCTGTTTGGCCTTGGCCTATACGGTGCGTTGACCCAGCGCAACGCCATTAGGATTTTGATGTGCGTGGAACTAATGCTGAACGCTGTCAACATCAACCTGGTGGCCTTCGCGGCGACACTGCGTGATGCGGCCGCGGCCGGGCAAATATTTGCCCTCTTTATCATGACGGTGGCGGCTGCGGAAGTGGCCTTGGCGCTTGCCATCATCTTGATCTTGGCGCGGCGCGAAAAGCACATCGATATCGAGCGGGTGCATTTGCTGCGATGGTAAGGCGGGTACGGTCAGACAAGCCCGGCGTCACGCTACGGAAGGTGGCTGTGAGATGATCCAATTGGCATGGCTCATTCCAGTGCTCCCGCTGGCGGCGGCCTTCTTTATCGCCCTTTTTGGCCATCGGACGACGGGCCAGGGCGACCGCGTCGGCATCGGGGCCATCAGCATCGCGTTCTTGCTGTCTGTCGGCGTCCTGCTGGACGTGATGGGCGGCGCGCGCTTGGCCCAAGCGTTTGAGTGGGCCGTCCATGGTGACCTGGTCTTGCGGCTCGGGTACCAGGTAGACCCGCTGGCGGCGGTGATGTTGGTGGTCGTCACCCTCGTCAGCTTGATGGTCCAGATCTTTTCTGTTGGGTACATGGAGGGCGACGTGCGCTATAAGCGCTACTACGCGGTGCTGTCGCTCTTCACCTCCAGCATGCTGGGCCTGGTCATCGCGGACAACTTGCTGTTTCTGTTCGTTTTCTGGGAACTTATGGGCCTGTGCTCCTACCTCCTTATCGGGCACTACTTCGAGGAGCGCTCTAACGTTCACGCGGCCAACAAGGCGTTTCTCACCACCCGTGTGGGCGACGTGGGCATGTTCATCGGGATCCTCCTCCTGTTTGCGGCGGCCAGGACGTTCCGGTTTGATGAGCTTACCGTCCGGATCGCCGACGGTACCGTCAGCCTGCCGGTATTGACCGTGGCGGCGATTCTGCTGTTCATTGGCCCCATCGGCAAGTCGGCCCAGTTCCCGCTGCACGTGTGGCTCCCTGACGCCATGGCGGGCCCAACCCCGGCCAGCGCCCTGATCCACGCGGCAACGATGGTGGCCGCAGGCGTCTAC
>LZRQ01000282.1 GCA_002159155.1 Firmicutes bacterium ZCTH02-B6 | reverse complement strand
TATCCTACAAAGCAAAGCCGAGGGTGAAGGGGCGGTGTCCGGCGCACGCCTGCACGACCGCCCCCTCCACTTCCGCCACCGCCGCCGGCTCCAGCTCCCCGAGAAAGGCCAGCGTGATGTGGAGATTGTGCGGCTCCACCCACTTGATGTCAACACCGGGCGCCGCCAGCCGGGCTTGCCAGCGGGCAACGGCCTGCCGCACCGCATCGTCCACCGGCACGGCTACAAAGGTGCGGATCCGCTCGTTTCCCCGCGCCGCGGCGCCCCTGGGCGTGGCCCGACTCCTATGAGTCAACGCATGTCTCTCCCCTTCAAGGCAGGAGCCGGCGGCCGCGGTACGACTTCGACGGCTACGGGGGGTTTCCTTTGCAGCCGTCGCGACCCCAGCCACGCCGTGGCCCCCTGTCGCTTATCCGACAGCTACCCGGAAACCGCCTGCGCGTGCCGGCGTATGAGGTCCAGGGCCGCCTGCGACGTGTGCCAGCGAATACGTTCCCGGTCCCCGCCCAACTGCAGCCGGTGCACTTCTGTCCAGTCGCCGCGCGCCAGGCCGATGTACACGAGCCCAACGGGTTTCTCCGGCGTGCCCCCGCCAGGCCCCGCAATGCCCGTAACCGACACGCCGAGGGTGGCGCCGACTCGGCGCATCGCCCCGACGGCCATGGCCTCGGCCACAGGAGCCGAGACGGCGCCGTGGGTAGCCAGCACATCGGGCGGCACGCCCAGCAGCGAAACCTTCGCGTCGTTGCTGTAGGCGACAACGCTGCCCAGAAAGTACTCGGAACTCCCCGGGACGTTGACGATGCGGGACGCAATCAGCCCGCCGGTGCATGATTCGGCCAGGGCCAGCGTCCAACCGGCGGCCCGGAGTGCTTGTCCCGCCACCGTTTCCAAGGTGTCCTGGTCGTAACCGTAGAGGTAGTCGCCCGCTCTGCGCCGGATTTCTTCTTCCACCGGCGCCACCAGCGCCAGGGCCTCCGCCTCGTCCCGTGCCCGGGCGGTGATACGCACCCGCACCTCGACCCGACCGGTGTACGTGGCCACGGTGGGATTCTCCAGGGCCAACAGATCGTCGAGACGCTCCGCAAGGAGCGACTCGCCGATCCCAAAAAACTTGAGCACGCGCGAGTGAAGGCTGCCGTTGGTGACATAGTGGCGCTTGAGGTACGGGATGACGGTCTCATCCATCATGGTTTCCAGCTCGTAAGGGACGCCGGGCAGGCAAATAACCGCCTGGTGCCCCCTGCGGGCGATGATACCGGGAGCGGTGCCTTTTGGGTTGGGGATGATGACAGCCCCTTGTGGGATCAGAGCCTGCTTGCGATTGGAGGCCGGCATGGGGCGATTGTTGCGGCGAAACCAGCCTTCCACATGCTCGCGAGCAATCGGATCCTCGACGAGCGGCAACCCAAGCACCGCGGCCACCACTTCCCGGGTCAGGTCGTCCTGCGTTGGACCTAGGCCACCGCTGGTGATGACAATATCCGCCCGGGTCAGCGCCTGGCTCAGGGCTGCCGCCATGCGGGTCCAATTGTCCCCGACAGTCGTCTTGAAATGCACGTAAATGCCCAGCTCCGCCAGCCTTTGGGCGATCCGCGCGGCATTGGTGTCCACAATTTCACCTAGCAGCATCTCCGTGCCGATGATCACCAGTTCAGCGCGGTGAGCGACCGTCCCGCCTGTCCGTCCCTGCGGGTGCCCCTGCGATTGGGCTTCCTGTGTGTTCTTGGCCACCGTGCCGACCTCCGTGCGCTCCATTTATCCAAGCCCACACTTGCATTATAATACCTGTGGCGCCGGCCCGCTTCCCCCGGCGCACGCAGCGAAGGAGGGCTAGGCCATTTCTCGTGCTCGTCGCCTCTGGTACCTGCTGACTGTCACTGGCGCCGCGGCGTTTCTCATCTTTCTCTGGGTTCGGCCCCTGTTTGCCGGCGAGCGCCCGATTGATCCGTTCCTGCTTGAACTCGGACCCGTGCGCATCCGCTGGTACGGGTTTCTCATCGCGTTTTCCTTTATCCCAGGTTTCTACATCGCGGCCGCAGAAGCCCGGCGCAAAGGAATCGATCCGGAGGTGCTCTACGACTTTGCCTTGTTGGCAGGGGCCAGCGGTTTCGTGGGGGCACGCCTCGCGTACGTGCTCCAGAACGCAGGTTCCTATCTGACCGACCCGGTACGGATCATCGCCGTCTGGGAAGGCGGTCTTTCCATGCACGGGGTTATCGCCGGAGGCCTGCTGGCCGTGGTCGCCTTCGCCCGACGCATCCGGGTGCCTTTCTTGACCTTCGCGGATGTGGTCATCCCCGCGCTGCCCCTAGGCCAGGCCCTGGGCCGGTGGGGCAACTTTTTCAACCAGGAGCTATTTGGGTACCCAACGGACGTACCCTGGAAAATGTATGTGGCCCCCGAGTACCGTCCACCTCAATGGGCCTCGGAGGCCTTCTTTCATCCGACGTTCCTGTATGAATCCCTGTGGAACTTGGCTGTCTTCGGCTCGCTCTTGTGGTACAGGCGGCGCTCCGGCGCCCGCGAGGGCGATGTCCTCTTCCTCTACTTGGCCGCCTACTCCCTCGGCCGTTTCTGGGTCGAGTTTTTCCGCATCGGCACTCCGGTGGTCGCGGGGCTGACCCTCGCCCAGATCGTGAGCCTGGCCTTGGCCGCAGCAAGTGGGCTGTGGCTCCTCGTCAGGAACCGGCAGCCGCTGAAAAACCCGCCTGCCAGCCGGACGCCAGTGCGTTAGCCGGTGCAGCCGCTTGAGTCTGTGCCAGGCACGCCCGTAGATCGTCACCCGACAGCTTCTCTTCTTCGAGCAGGCGGCCGGCCAGTTCCACAAGCGCCTCCCGGTGCGCCCCGAGCCACGCCCGGACTCTCTGCTCCTCCTGCTGCAGGATGGTCTGGATCTCATCGTGGAGGACATTGGGCGGCAAGCGATCTTTGTGGACGATCCCAAGCCGGGACAAACCTGCCAGGACCATCCGCTCCGCGAGCTCGGCGGCCTGCTCGAAGTCGCCCGCGGACCCCGTGCTGCGGTTGCCCAGGATAAGCTCCTCGGCCACCGAGCCACCCAGGGCGACGGCGATCTGGCCGAGAAGCTCGTCGCGGGTGTACAGGTACTGGTCATCGGCGGGGGTCTGGCGCATGTAGCCAAGTGCGCGACCCCGGGGCGTAGCGGTCACCTGCGCTACCGCGCCGGGCCTGACC
>LZRQ01000281.1 GCA_002159155.1 Firmicutes bacterium ZCTH02-B6 | reverse complement strand
GCCGAGGGCGGGCAGGCCGCGGCGGGCTCGCCGGCGAGCGTACCGGCAGCGCCAGAGGGCACGCCCGGCGAAACGCCCGGTGGGACGGGGACCGGTGGTCCCCAGGGCCCGGGCGGCGCTTCGCCCACAGGGACGGCAAGCTCCATGGCGGACACGATCCGGGTGAGCGTGCGGGTCCTAGACAAGCTCATGAACTTGGTGGGCGAGCTGGTCATCGACAGGACCCGCATCGCACGCCTCGGGCACGTGGATCTTTCCATCGAAGACCTGCGGGAGGAGTTGGAGCTGGTCACCGGCCACCTGAGCCGGATTACGACGGACCTGCAGGACACCATCATGCAAGCGCGGATGGTGCCTCTGGAGACGCTGTTCCGCAAGTTTCCCCGCATGGTTCGCGATTTGGCCCGCCGGCTCAACAAGCAGGTCCGGTTTGTTATCTCCGGTGAGGATACGGAGCTGGACCGTGCGGTCATTGAGCAGATCGGAGATCCCCTGGTTCACTTGATTCGCAACGCCATTGATCACGGGGTGGAGTCCCCAGAGGCCCGGCGCGCCGCGGGTAAAGACCCCGAGGGCTTAGTGCAGCTGCGGGCGTACCACCAGGAAAACAGTATTTACATCGAAGTCAGCGACGACGGCCGGGGCATCGATCCCAGCAAAGTCAAGCAGATCGCGGTGACGAAAGGCCTGATTACCCATGACCAGGCCCAAAAGCTGGACAAGTCGGAGGTCTACGACCTCTTATTTATGCCCGGCTTCACCACGACCGACAAGGTGTCGGACGTGTCTGGTCGCGGCGTTGGGCTGGACGTAGTGCGCAAGAACATCGAGCGCGTGAACGGTACGGTGACGCTGGAGTCCGAGGTTGGACAGGGTACCCGCTGGATTATCCGCCTGCCTCTGACGCTGGCGATCGTTCAGGCCATGCTGGTGCGGGTGCGGGATACCACCTTCGCGATCCCGCTGCAGGCCGTCGTGGAGATTCTGCGCGTAGACGAGCCGCAAGTACGCATGGCCAACGGCTGGCACATGATCCACGTACGAGATCAGGTCATCCCGCTGGTCAATCCGGGCGACGTCTGGGGCCCGACCTTCGCGGCCACGTGGCGCACAGACCAAGCCAACCCGGTAGTCGTTTTGCAAGCGGCCGCGGCGCCGTTGGCGCTGGCCGTGGACCGGGTCATCGGCGAGCAGGAAATCGTGATTAAGAACATCGAAGGCATGGTCGGCCACGTGGCGGGCATTTCCGGCGCCTCCATCCTTGGCGACGGGTCCGTGGCCCTCATCTTGGACGTGACCGGTTTCACCAAGGAGGTGCGTCGCCTTGGCACCCATATGCGGCGGGATGACGGCCGTTATGAACGAAGCGCTTGACCACGCCGCGCATGTGCTGTCGGCGTTTCTCGGGACGCGGCTTCGCTGGACGGCAGGGGTGCGGATCAGTTCCCACCGCCTCGCGGAGCTGCCGGCCTTGTGCGGGCCCGAGGATACGCCCGTGGCCGCGGCGTTTTTTGAAGTGAGGGGGGACTTGACCGGCTATCTCCTGTTGGCCATTCCGGAGCCAGCGGCCCAGGAGATGGTGGAGCAGCTGCTTGGGGTCATCGAAGGCGAGGCTGACCAACAACTGATCGACTCGACGCTGGGAGAGCTAGGCAACGTGGTCGGCTCGGCGTTCCTCAACGTCCTGGCCGACCGCTTTGGGATCACCGTGGCGCCGTCCCCGCCGCAGGTGACGTGGGACATGGTGGGGGCGCTGTTGGCCACTCTGGCTGGCGCTCTGGCGATCCGCGCCAGGGATGAGTGGCCCGTGGTGCACACCCAGCTGCAGGCGTCCGGGGCGGACTTGCCGTTGTATCTCATCTGGATCCCGGGCCAGCCCATCGAGCAACAGCGGGAGGTTAAACGTTGAACCGGATTTCCATCGGCCTGGGAGAGTACAGGGTCGGGCGGGCCGTAGACGAAGAATGGACAATCTACGGACTCGGATCCTGTGTCGGCCTCATTTTGTGCGATCCTGGCCGCCGGGTGTCCGCCATGGCTCATGTGGTGCTGCCCGAGCATCACGCCGCGTCGGCGGACGAGCCGGCAAAATTCGGGGACACCGTAGTGCCGTTTCTCCTGCATGAAATGAGCCGCTTGGGGGCGCGGCGGGAGGCGATCTACGCCCAGTTGGCCGGGGGAGCGCGGATGTTGTCCTTCAGCGAGCTCCCGGACATCGGCGCCCGCAATGTCGCGGTCGTGCGCGAGCAGCTGGCGCTGCACGGCGTTCCGATCGTGGCGGAAAGGGTCGGGGGCACCCACGGCCGCACGCTGTCGTGGGATGTGCGGCACGGGGTGGCGACGGTTAAGCGTGTGGGCGCGCCCGCAGAGGTGCTGACGCCACAGGATTACGTGTTTGAGGAGGTGGCGGTGGTTTGGCGCTCGTACTCGTAGTGGACGACGCACAGTTTATGCGCCTGCGGCTCAACAAGCTCCTGACGGAAGCGGGCTATGAGGTCATGGAGGCGGCTACCGGGCGCGAGGCGCTGGAGAAATACGCCGAGCGTCCAGCCGACGTGGTGCTGATGGACATTACGATGCCGGAGATGGATGGGCTGACGGCGTTGAAGGAGCTCAAGAGCCGGTTTCCGGATGCCAAGGTCATCATGTGCACCGCCTTGGGCCAGCAAAGCGCGGTCCTGGAAGCGATCAAGGCCGGTGCCAAGGATTTCATCGTGAAGCCGTTCCAGCCCGAGCGGGTGCTGCAGGCCGTCGCGAAGCAGGTAGGCTGATTTTTGTGTCCATACGTGTCCTGGTGGTCGACGACTCGGCGCTGATGCGCCAGATGATCAGCCGTTTCCTGGCCGAAGCGGGGATGGACGTGGTCGCCACGGCAAAAGACGGCGTGGAGGGGCTCGAAAAGGCCATCGCTCTGCGCCCTGACGTGGTGACTCTGGACGTGGAAATGCCCCGCATGGACGGGCTGACCATGCTGGCACGGCTGATGGACGAAGCGCCGCTCCCTGTGGTGATGGTGTCCAGCGTGACCCAGCGGCAGGCGCCGGCCACCATCGAAGCTCTGATGCTCGGGGCGGTCGACGTGGTGGCCAAGCCGGGCGGCAGCATATCGGTCAACCTTGGCGACGTCAAGGAAGAGCTGGTAAGCAAAGTACGGGCTGCCGCCCGGGCGCAGGTGCGGCCACGGCGGGGGCGGTTGCGCAGCGA
>LZRQ01000280.1 GCA_002159155.1 Firmicutes bacterium ZCTH02-B6 | reverse complement strand
GGGCGTACTCCCAGGAGCGCACACCCACCTGGGCGGCCGCTTTACGCTTGTTGCTCACGTACACCTTGGAAGCCGGGTCTTCGCCGACCCGGATGACGGCCAAGCCCGGGGGTGATCCCAACGTAGCAGTGAGTTCAGCGACATCCTCGGCCACCCGCGCCCGGACTTCTGCTGCGATGGCCTTTCCGTCCAAGATGTTCGCGCTCATGGTTGCTCCTCCTATGCGCCCGTAGACGATTTCGGCTTCGCCAGCCGCATCCCGACCCCCACCAGACGCGCCAGGCGCCGGCCGCACGCACAAAGGAGTTCGTCGGCTCTGGCGATAGCCTCCTCGAGCGCCATCGGCCCCGGCGTGATGGCGACCAAGGCGTCGATGCCTTCTGCGTAAAGCTGTTCGACGTCCGGGCCCAGGGAACCGCCCACGGCCACCACGGGCTTCCCCCACCGTTTAGCTAGGCGGGCCACCGCCACCGGGGCCTTGCCCCGGGCGCTCTGGCCATCCAGGCGGCCCTCGCCGGTAATGACCAGGTCGGCTTCCCGCACGTAGCGTTCCAGCCCCACGGCTTCCAATACGATCGCCGCGCCTGGGCGCAAGACGGCATGGCAAAACGCCATCATACCAGCGCCGAGGCCGCCGGCGGCTCCTGCTCCAGGCCGGTCCGCCACGTCGACGCCCAGGTCCCGCCGGATCACCTGGGCATAGCGGGCCAAGGCCCGATCCAGCTCGTCGATCATGGCAGGCGTGGCGCCCTTTTGCGGCCCGAAAACCCGGCTAGCCCCCCTAGGCCCGCATAGGGGGTTGTCCACGTCACAGGCGACGACGAACTCGGTCTCCCGAACACGGGGATCGAGCCCTGCGACGTCGATCTGGGCCAGATCGGCAAGAGCCGCACCGCCCGGCGGGAGTTCTCGCCCGCTTTCGTCCAGCAGTCGCACGCCCAGTGCTTGTGCCATGCCCGCCCCACCGTCGTTGGTGGCACTGCCACCAAGGCCTACGATGATGCGCCGGCAGCCCGCGTCCAGGGCTTGGCGGATGAGCTCACCGGTCCCGCGAGTCGTAGTGCGCAGCGGGTCGCGTTGATGGGGCGGCACAAGGGGCAGCCCTGAGGCGGCCGCCATCTCGATGACGGCCGTCCGCCCGTCTCCCAGGACGCCAAAACGAGCGGTGACGGGCTCGCCCAACGGGCCGGCAACGACGGCATCCATGAACTGGCCGCCCGTGGCGCGCACCAGGGCATCGACGGTACCTTCGCCGCCGTCTGCTACCGGCACTTGGTCGATCTGGGCGTCTGGCCAGACCTGCCGCCAGCCGGCCGCCAACTGCCGGGCGACGGCGTCGGCGGGAAGGCTTCCTTTAAATGAGTCGGGGGCGATAACGACACGCAGTGCGGCCTCACCTCGACAGGCACCAGACAAAAGCGCGGGCCAAAGAAAAAAAGCCCCGTTGGGCCACGGGGCCGACGTACATGTCAGTTCTGGAACTCGACGACCTTTCCGGACTTAAAGATCACCCTGGAGATGCGGTTGCCCTTCCAGATAATCTTGACGTCGTCCTTGCCGGTGTCGGTCATCGTCGATGTTTGCGTAACCTTGATGGCGTCCTGTGCCTTGGCCCCCAACAATGTTCACCCCGGAGCGTCATGTGCAAGGGTTTCGCTCGCATGCAAGGGCAGCGTGCGCACGGTCATCCCTATGACCGCCGCGCAAGAAAAAGAACCCAACTCCTGCGCAAATTATAGCAACCGCCGGGGCGATGTCAAGCAGCTTCAAGCCGGGGCCCGGCGACGGCGGACCAGGAAGTAGATCCCGGCGACGGCAACGAAAAGTGCCAGCGTCAGCAGGCCGAAATGGTCGATGATGAGCTGGGCCAGTCGCTCCCCGAAGGCCATGACGACCACGGCGACCAGGAAAAACCGGGCAGCCCGGCTGAGCACCGACGCCATCATAAACCGCCGGAAGTTTAGGTTAAACACGCCCGCGCCGACGGCAAACACTTTGTAGGGAATCGGTGTGAAACCGGCCATGGCGATGGCCCACATGTCGTAGCGGTGAAACAGCTCCTCCACTCGTCCCGCTGCCGGGCCTTTAGCGAAACGCAACAGCAGGGGCCGCCCACCCCGCAAGCCCAACCAGTAACCGATGGATGCGCCTAGGATTGAGCCGACCGTTGTAATGGCGGCATACCAGATGCCGGCCGCGGGTTTCACTAGGACCATCGGGATCAACAGTGCGTCGGGCGGGACCGGGAAAAAGATGGCCTCAATCAAACTGAGGAAAAACAGGTTCGCGGGATGAAGCACGAGGACGAACTGCTCCAGCCATAGCCTCAGTTCCTCAACGGTCACCGGGCCACATCCCTCCGGCGGGGCGCGGTCGAGCGCAGGCGCACCGCGCTGGACTTTACGCTGCGGGCGATTTTGCCAGAACTGGAAAGGAGCACGGCGCGCATAAAAATCGTCCCTCCGATTCCGGAGGGACGCCTTGGACTGGTGCGCCTAGGAGGATTCGAACCTCCGCACCCGGCTCCGGAGGCCGGCGCTCTGTCCCCTGAGCTATAGGCGCATCCTCTCCTGTGCACCATAGAGTATAGCAAACCGCGCCGAACGATGCAAGACGCCTGCCGCGATCACGCCTGCGGCGCGCCGAGGGCCGCTGAACAGGCGCCGCGCAGCTTGGTCAGGCGTCTACCGGCGGGCGTCCGCCGCCCGCTGGTAGACGCCGTTGGTAGCCGCAAAGTACAGCGTGTACACGAGGAGATACGCCACGGCCACCAGCCACCCCTCGCCTAAGACAGATTGACCGTACAAAGTGCCAAGAGCCCTCATGGCAAAGGTGGCGTGGATTGCGCCCACGGCGAAAGGCACAAAGAACACCACCGCGTTTTGAGCCAGCGACAGCCGCCCGATGTCCGGCCTGTCCACGCCCAGCTGGTGCAAGCGCTGGAAGTAGCGGCGATCGTCGTCCACCTCGGTGAACAAGCGGAAATAGAGCAGGCTGCAGGTGGCTGCGAAGAACACCAGCGATACAAAGATTCCAATAAACAGCACCAGCCCGAAGGTGGCAATAGTCGCATGGTAGACGGTCTGAGTCAAGCCCTCTGGGGCACGAAGCCGGTCCGAGGTGTGTCAGCCAGTAGCGCCAGAGATGACCCGGTGCATCAGGCGGGATAGCCCGCCCGACCGGGTGCGGCCTGCCTCGGTGATGGGT
>LZRQ01000279.1 GCA_002159155.1 Firmicutes bacterium ZCTH02-B6 | reverse complement strand
CTACACCACCATATATAAAGAGGGGGTTGTACGCCTCGGCCGGCGCTTCGGCCACCGCGAGGCAGGCCGCGTGCGCGAAGCGGTTGCTGGGACCGACGACGAAGCTGTCAAACGTATAGCGCGGGTTCAACGGGATCTGGTTGTCCTCCGCCGGCTCGACGCGCGGTGCGGGCGCAGGGCGAGGCGCGGCTGCCGCGTAGGCGGCTGGCGCGGCCGGACGGGGAGCCAACTGTCCATTGGCGGCCGGAGGCGGCTCAGCCGCCGGCGCGCTTCCGGGAGCGATGAATTGGAGATCCCACTCGGCGCCGCACACGGCCCGCAGCGCTGCCTGCAGCGCCGGGCGGTAGCGCAGGTACACCCAGTCCCGGGAGAAGGCATTAGGCATCTGAATGACGAGGCGGCCCGCATCCAGGGATACAGGCCGGGACTCCCGCAGCCACTCGGCCAGCGTTTTGTCGTCAAGGTCCTGCGCCAGCCGGTTGACCGCCTCGGACCAAATGGGTGCCAGCTGCTTATGCATGGTCAGGGGCAGGCTCATGGTGCGCGGGGCCTGCGGCTGCCTCCTTCGCCGGGTAGTTCTCAGAGACAGTCCGCGGGACGTCCCAGGGGATGGGATGTCCCGCGTGGAGCGCCGGCTGCCCCGGCGCGTGCAGGGCACATATTCTTGTCCCTTTTCGGCATCTCCTGCTCTGGCTGGGGTGGGGGGTGGGACAGTGAAATCCACAAGTTATCCACAGGCCGCGCCCGCTTCACGAGAGGCGTCGTGCGATGCAAACGCATATACCTGGGGCTTCCGAATTCCACAGGTTGTCCACAACGCCCGCGACGCGTCGTCATGGGCTCTAGCAGCATCGGTAGGCGCGCGTCCGGTGTGCAGATCGGCGCCTAGCTGGGCTTTTGTCGCGCGCGCGGACGCGATGCGGGCGTGACGGGATTTGGGCGGCTTTGGCGTGCCCGGTGGGAATAGTTATCCACAGAATTCTCCACAGGGAGTTGGGCAAAGATTTTTTTGCGCGCGCCCGCCGGAGGGGCGCCTGGGGCGTGAAGGGGCTTCGCTTGACGCTCTGTCTGGGCCTAGTCTATAATCGAGTCAGTCTTCAGGAGAGGTGAGCGCAGTGAAGCGCACGTTCCAGCCCAATCGTCTCCGCCGCAAGCGGACCCACGGGTTTCTGTCCAAGATGGCCACACCGGGCGGGCGGCGCGTCATCAAGCGCCGGCGCGCCAAGGGGCGTCACCGCCTGACGGTGTAGGTGTCGCGGTTGGCGCGGTTGGAGCGCATGCGGCGTCCGCAGGACTTCGAGCGGTGCTACCAGTCCGGAAAGCTGCGAAAGAACCGCCTGGCGGTGCTGCACGTGGCGGACTCGCCGGACGGCGTGACACGAGTAGGGTTCTCGGTCAGCAAGAAGCTGGGCAAAGCTGTCGTGCGCAACCGCGTCAAGCGACGGCTGCGGGAGGCGATGCGCGCCCACGCGGCCGATGTGCGCCCGGGCCTGCACCTGGTGGTGTCGGCCCGGGTTGCGGCGCGTGACGCGGAGTTTGCCGAGCTCAAAGCTGCGGTCGGGCAGTTGTTGGCCAGCGCGGGCGCGCTGGAACAGCCGACGCCTGCCAACCGGGAAGCGGGTGGCGGGCAAGCGGGTGGCGGGTCGTGACCCGGGAGAGAGGGGCGCGCCGGCCGGGCCACGGAGCGCACCGGCCAGGCAATGTCCTCCAATACCTCGTCATCGGAGCGATCCTAGTATACCGCCGTGCCATTTCCCCGTTGTTCCCGCCCCGCTGCCGGTTTTACCCTTCGTGCTCAGAATACGCAGAGACTGCCGTGCGGCGCTACGGTGTCGTGCGCGGCGGGTGGATGGCGGCCAAAAGGCTTGCCAAGTGTCATCCGTGGCATCCGGGCGGATATGATCCGGTGCCCTGAACGTTGAAACGGGGGCGGCTTGCGCTTGATTGAGTTTTTCGAGGGCATCCTGCTGCAGTTGCTCATCTTTTTTGCCGACCTGACGAAAAGTTCCGGCCTAGCCATCATCCTGCTCACGCTTTTCATCCGCCTGGCGCTCTACCCGCTGACGTGGAGCCAGAGCAAGTCGCTGGCCGCCATGCGCGAGCTGCAGCCCAAAATGCAGGAGTTGCAGCGGAAGTATAAGGACAAGCCGCAGGAATACCAGAAGAAGGTAATGGAGCTCTACCAGGAGCACAAGATCAATCCGCTGGGCGGCTGCCTGCCGATGTTGCTCCAGTTGCCGTTTTTGTGGGCGTTGTTCCGGGTGCTGCAAGATTTCCCCCTGGAACAGCGGCAGTTTTTGATCTGGGACTTGGCTGGGCCCGCGGGTGAACCCCTGTGGATCCTGCCGTTGCTCTCGGGTGCGACCACATATCTGCAAATGATGCAAACGGCTACAGGGGATCAGAGCCAAAAGGCGATGATGCTGATCATGCCCGTGTTCCTCACGTGGATCAGCATACAGTTCCCCGCGGGGCTGGTGCTGTACTGGGTGGTCAGCAACGTGTTCTCCATCGGCCAGCAGTACGTGATCAACAAGCAGCTGGCGGCCGCGAAGAAGGGGGACAAAGCGGGCTGATGCGGGTTGTGGAAAAGTCGGCGCGCACCGTCGAGGAGGCGGTGGCGGAGGCCCTGCGGGAGCTGGGCGCAAACCGCGATGACGTCGAGGTTGAGATCCTCGAGGAAGGCAGCAAGGGCTTGTTTGGCCTGTTGGGCGCAAAGCAGGCGAAGGTGCGGGTGCGCCTCAAGGACGCGGGTGGGCTTGAAGCCGGCGCGGCAGGCGGCGGAAGCGAGCGGACCGGAGCGGTGATGGCCGGCGCCGGAGGGGACGAGGAAGACGGCTCGAACGCGGCGTGGGAGGTCGATGGCGACCTCACCGGCGACTTCGCGGAAGAAGAGGTCGTCGAGGAGGACGCGCGTCCGGCCGGCCCTCCGGATGAAACGCGGGTAGCGCGAGCGCGGGAATTCCTGTCCGGGGTGCTCGACCGCATGGAAGTGGACGCGGCGCTGGAAACCCGCATCGACGATGACGGTACGGTGTACATCAACATCGCCGGCCAGGACTTGGGACTGATCATCGGCCGCCGTGGTCAGACCTTGGACGCGTTGCAGTTTCTCGTAAACCAGGTGGCAAACCGGGGAGAAGGCCGCCGGGTCCGCATCATCCTAGACGCGGAAGGATACCGGGCACGGCGGGCGGAGGCGCTGACGGCGCTTGCGAGGCGCATGGCGGCCAAAGCACGACGGCTGCGGCGCAAGGTGGCACTGGAG
>LZRQ01000278.1 GCA_002159155.1 Firmicutes bacterium ZCTH02-B6 | reverse complement strand
ACGGCGTGGAGGGGGTTCGGAGGGGCGCGGGCGTGCCGTTTACGCCTGCCCCCAAGTGAGAACTGGGTCGGATTTCACCATCGTCCGCGGCATCATCGCTGCGTGGCAAAACCGGCGCCGTGTCACCACGGCAGCGACACCGCAAGGAGGTTGACCCGCCATGCCCAAGGCGCCCGTCGGCGGCATCGAGCTCTATTACGAAGTCCACGGAGAGGGCACGCCCCTGGTGCTCATCCACGGCCTCGGCATGCCGGCGACCACGTGGTACCACCAGGTACCGGCCTTTGCGGCCCGCCACAAAGTGATCGTCCTGGACAACCGCGGTGCGGGCCGCTCCGATCAGCCCTATGAGGGCTACTCCATCCACCGCATGGCGCAGGACGTGGTGGAACTGCTCGACCACCTTGACATCCCCCGGGCCCACGTCCTGGGCTTGTCCTTGGGCGGGCTCATCGCCCAGGAACTGGCCCTGTCGTGGCCGGAGCGGGTGCACGGCCTCATTCTCGCCTGCACCTATCCCGGCGGACCCGAGTACTTGCAGGCCACGGGGGAGATGTGGCGCGAGCGGCTCAACGTGGCCGGCCTCAGCGTCGAGCAAGTGTTCCGCGTCGCCCTCGAGTGGGGCACCACGGCCGAGTTCCGGGAAGCCCACCCGGACGAAGTGGAGCGTTTCGTCCGGCTGCGGGTGGAGCTGCCGGGAAGCGGCCACGGCTTCCAGGGGCAATTCCAGGCCGGCGCCGCCTTTGACGCCCGCGACCGCCTCCCGCAGTTGCGCTGCCCAACCCTGGTGATCCACGGCACCGAAGACCGGGTCGTGCCGCCCCGCTTCGCCGAGCAGCTCACCCGGCTCATCCCGGGCGCCCGCCTGCACTGGGTCCGGGGGACGGGCCACCTGCCGTTCCTGGAAAAGCCCGGCGCCTTCAACGAGGCGGTGCTGGCTTTCTTGCGCCAGCTGGAAAATCCGGCCGCAGCGCCCATGATCTCGGAACGTTCCCTAACCGGCAAGGTGGCCCTGGTTACAGGCGCAGGCCGCGGCATCGGCCGCGCCATCGCCCACGCCCTTGCCGGCGCTGGCGCCAGCGTAGTGGTCAATGACCTGGCCCCGCCGCCGGACGTGGACCACCTGCTGGACGCACTGGCCGCCCACGGAGGAACGCCGCGCTTTGTGGCCGCCAACGTGAGCCGCTTTGAGGAAGTGGAGCGCATGCGGGACGAGGTGGTGGCGGCTTACGGAGGGCTGGACATCCTGGTCAACAACGCGGGCATCACCCGGGACGCGTTTTTCACCAAGATGACCCTGGAGCAGTGGCATGCGGTCATCGACGTCAACTTGCACGGCGTTTTTTACTGCTGCAAGGCGTTTGCCGATGCCATGATCAACCGGGGCTGGGGGCGCATCATCAACATCTCGTCCATCGTCGGGCAAACGGGAAACCTGGGCCAGGCCAACTACGCCGCCGCCAAGGCGGCCGTCATCGGCCTCAGCCAGACACTGGCCCGCGAGCTGATCCGCTACGGGATCACGGTCAATGCCATCGCGCCCGGGTTCGTCGACACCGCCATGGTGGCCGCCATCCCCGACAAGGTCAAGGAAAAGATCTTGGCGGGCATCCCTGCGGCCCGCCTGGCCCAGCCCGAAGAAATCGCCGCCGCGGTGCTCTACCTGGCCTCACCGTCGGCCGGCTATGTCACCGGCCAAGTGCTGCCCGTCAACGGCGGCGCCCGCATGTGACCCCGGGCCCGACGCGGCATGGCGGTCTCAGCGCTTCAACGTCCGGGCCCCTGCATGCCCGACGCGTGCGTCCCGGGCAGGTGCGTCCCGGGTGCTTGGGTCCCCGGTGCCGGCGTCCGGCGCCGGGCCCACCAGTCGGCGGTGGT
Source organism: Firmicutes bacterium ZCTH02-B6 (assembly GCA_002159155.1). GTDB lineage: Bacteria > Bacillota > Limnochordia > Limnochordales > ZCTH02-B6 > ZCTH02-B6. The sequence continues at coordinate 1,424 of LZRQ01000278.1, read as the reverse complement.
GCCGACGATGCCTTTGGGCAGGAACAGAACGATCAGGATGTAGATGAGGCCAAAGATAAGCAGCCAGTGGCGAAAGACGCTGCTCAAGACGGTGTCCAGCACCTGCACGACGCCGGCGCCCAGCACCGGACCGATCAAGGTGCCCGCGCCGCCCACCATGGTCATGAGCAGAACGTCAATGGTGGTCAGCACCGACAGGACCCCCGGCGACACATAGCTGAAGAACATCGCGTTGCCCATCCCCGACAGCGTCGCCAGCACCCCGGCGATGACCATGCAGACCAGCTTGTGGGCAAAGACGTTGTAGCCCAACGCCGCCGCCCGGGCTTCGTTTTCCCGGATGGCCACCAACGAGCGCCCGAAGGGGGAGCTCATCAGGCGCTTGAGCGCCAGATACACCGCCACCAGGACCAGAAGGGCGAAGTAGTAAAAGGAAGTCCGGTCCGCCAGCCACGGCGGGGCCGGGATGCGGGTGATGCCGTCCTCCCCTCCCGTAAAGCGGCTGAGCTTCAAGGCCAGGACGTGCACGATCTCGGCAAAGGCCAGCGTGACCATGGAGAAATACACGCCGCGCACCCGCAGGCCGAGGCTCCCCAGCAGCAAGGCCGCCGCCACCGAGAGCCCGAGCCCCAGCAGCACCGCCTGGCCCAAGGGCCAGCCCATCCGCACCACGGGAATGGCGATGGCGTAAGCCCCAAGGCCGAAAAACAGCGCGTGGCCGAGGGACAAGATGCCCGTGTACCCCAGGAGCAAGTTGTAGCTTAGGGCAAACACCGCGTAGATGAAGGCGTCAATGAGCACCGCCAGCGTGTAGCTGCCCACAAACCACGGCAGCGCCGCCAAGATGGCCACCAGCCCCACGCCCCAGCCAAGGCGCGCCCGCGCCGGCTCCCCACGGACCGCCGCCACCACGCGCCCTTCCGTCGCCTCGGTCCTGCTCACTGGTGATCGGCCTCCGATCCCAAGAGTCCCCACGGCCTGATTAGGAGCACCAGCGCCATCAGGCCAAAGTTGACCGCCATGGCCACCTCAGGGTAGAAAAAGCCCATCAGCGATTCGGCAAGCCCCACCAGCAGGCTCCCGACGGCCGCACCGGCCACGCTCCCCAGGCCGCCGATGACCACGACGATGAAGGCGTACAGTTGCAGGTCGTTGGCCATCTGGGGCCACACGGTGCGGAAAAACGGCCCGGCAAGCACCCCGCCCAGGGCCGCCAGCGCCGTGCCCAAGGCAAACACCTGCGTAAACACCCGGGAGACGTTGACCCCCAGCGCCTGCACCATGTCGGGATTCTCGACCCCGGCCCGCACGATGAGCCCGAGTTTCGTACGCTGCAGCAGGAGGAACACCAGCACCAACACGACGGCCCCGGCCGCGAGCACAAACGCCCGGTAGCGGGCAAAGGGATAGTCGAGGATAAAGGT
>LZRQ01000277.1 GCA_002159155.1 Firmicutes bacterium ZCTH02-B6 | reverse complement strand
CTTAAGCCCGGCGGGCGGTTCGTCGGCGAGTTTGGCGGCCACGGCAACGTCGAGACCGTCGTGGCGGCCTTGCGGGCGGAGCTGGCGGAACGGGGGCTTTCCTTTGAGGACTTGAATCCCTGGTACTTCCCCACGGCGGAGGAGTACCGGGCCCGGCTGGAAGGGGCCGGTTTCAAGGTGCGCGTCGCCGAGCTCATTCCCCGTCCCACGCCCTTGGAGACCGACCTCGCCGGCTGGCTGATCACCTTTGGCCAGCGATTCCTGGATGCCATCGCACCGGCCGAGCGGGACGCCTTTTGCCGGGCGGTGGCGGAGCGCTGCCAGCCCGTCCTGCAGCAGCCGGACGGCCGCTGGGTTGTGGACTACGTGCGGCTGCGGTTCGCCGCCGAAAAACCTTGCCAGCCGCAATAGACGCCGTGCAACAGGAGGACAAGCCAGAGCCCGCCATGACGCAACTGCTTCGCCACAGAAACGTCGCGGTGCGCTTTGCGATCCTGTACGCGCTGGCCATGGTGATCTGCTTTGCGGCCTGGGCCGTAGGTTACGCGTGGCTGCCCGAGGGGATTCTGCGGGGGCGAGCGGTCACATCCGTGCTCGCAGGCGACACGGCCGCGCCCACGGTGCTGCTGGAGTTTCTCCGCATCGCGGCCATCAATGTGGCCGTAACCGTGCTCTTTATCATCCTGCCCAACCGGATGCTCGAGGTGGGCAGCTGGCCGCTGGGCTACGTGCCGGTTCTCTTTTGGAGCGGGGTGTACGGGCTGCTTTTGGGCAGCAACTCGCTGACCCTCGCGCTCCCTGACCGGCTGGCGCCGACCCTGGCCGTGCTGGGCCGATCGGGGCCTTATGAAATTGCCTCCTACTGCCTGGCGGCCGCGGCCACCTGCGGCATCGCAACGGCCCGGGCGCCGCACCTCCTTTCCATGAGAGCGGCCCCCATCGAGCCGCGACCCGACTGGCGCAGCCGGGTGCACTGGCGTGCGCTGTGGCTGGCCGTCGCGCTGCTCCTGGCCGCTTGCTGGTGGGAGGCGTACCGGATCGTGCACGAGTTTGGGGCAGCTGCCGTCCTCGGGGCATAGGCGCGGCCCGCTGGGTTTCAGGATGGACGCCATACGAAATGGGGCCGGTCCGGGCGCACCGGGCTCGCCTGGGAACAGCGCGGTGGTGAGTGTGAGAAGAATGACGACATCGACGTTGCTTTTGCTGATTTTCTCCGTGGCCATGGGGGTCGTGGGCCAGCTCCTGCTCAAGCGAGGGATGATGGACAACCCCCTCATGGAGCTCGAAGTCAGAGCGGTCGTCAAAGCTATCCTGCAGCCCGCCGTCCTGCTGGGTTTCGTGTGCTACGGGCTCGCCGCCATCTCGTGGCTGGTGGTCTTGTCCCGGGCGCCGCTGTCCGTTGCCTATCCGATGCTGAGCCTCGGGTACGCCGCGGTCGCGGTCTTGTCGTGGCAATTGTTTGGTGAAAGCATGAACGCCGCCAAAGTGGTGGGGATCGCCGCGATCTTGGGCGGTATTGTGCTCTTGTCCCGGGCATGACGGGGCACGGGCGCCAGGGGGGTGGGGAGGTGGAGACAGTCCGTAAGCAGCGAGGAACGGGGCCGCCCAAAGCCCGAGGCAAAGCCCTAGACAAAGCTCCAGGCGGGTTGTCCAGGCGTGCCAGGCGGCTCGCCCGGGCCGTCGGCCGCCTCTTGCTTTGCGTCACCCTCGTCTTGGCCCTGGCTGCTGGGATCAAGACGGTGCAAAACCGGCGCGACGTGGCGCACGTGCCTACCCTTGAGGAGGCCCTCGCCGCCCTGCCCGCCGGTGGCGCCCCCGGGGCGGGCTTTGAGATCCGGGACCCTTACGCGGTGCCCGGGCACTGGTACAAGGTCCAGCTTCACGTTCACACGGACCGTTCCATCGACGGCAAGTGGACGGTGGAGGAGGCGCTGGCGGCGTACGCCGCCAAGGGTTACGCCTTTGTAGCCATCAGCGACCATGACTCCATCACGCGCCCCGAGACGGTCCCCGAGGGGCTGGTCGTCATCCCGGCCGAGGAAAACACCGTCGCTTTTCCTTTCTGGCCTTTGGGCCACCACGCTGTGCTCCTGTTTGTCAACGAGCATATTGACCGCGGTTCGGCGCGGGAACGGTTTGACGCGGCGCTCGCCCAAGGGGCGGTCGTTTCCGCGGCGCACCCCAACTGGCCCGGAAACCTGGGCTCCGGTGTCTGGGAGGTCAAGCACCTGCTGGCCGCTCCGCAGATCACGTTAATGGAAGTGCGGAATGCCCATTCGAACAGTGGGCTTGATACGGCTGTCTGGCACGAGGTTGTCGTGCGGCGAGGCCGGGAAGCGCCTGTGTGGGCCGTGGCCGTGGACGACTCGCACCATATGGACCAGCTGGATCACGGGTGGACCATGGTCAAGGCCCAAGCCCAGACGCTTCCTGCCCTCAAGGAGGCGCTGCTCAGGGGGAGCCTTTACCCATCGACGGGGCCGCTCGTGGAGTTTGGGGAAATGGACGGCTACATCGTCGTCGCGTCCGGCGAGCCACACGCCGGTGCGGGGGCCGAGTTCGAAGTGCGGTTCATCGCTGCTTCCGGCGACGTCGTCGCGACCGTCGTCGGGCCTTTGCCGGCCCGTTACCGGGTCCGGGGAGATGAGCGGTTTGTGCGGGTGGAGGCCCTCGATCGGACCAGGGGCGGAAAGGCCTGGTCCCAGCCTTTCTGGATCGTGGCCCGGGAAAGCGCTGCGCCGTGACAGGCGCTGTACCGCCGGCATCCCCCGGCCGGAGAGCCAGCTCCCCAACCGGGGGCACCAGTGACCTGCTGCGAGGTGTTGCCTGCTGCAGGCTGCTGCGGGCTACTCCTCGCCCCTCGTCAGCGCCAAGAGCTCGCGCCACTGGCCGGCCTTGATGAGCTCCCGGACTTCCTCCGGCGTCTTGCCCGTCCGCTGGGCGATGTGCTCGACCAGGGCGGGGGGGATCCAGCCGGCGATCTCCTCGCCATACTCGCTCATGCGCTCCCCATACTCTTCCAGCCGCTCGATGACCCGCTGGCGGGTGCGCTCCCACTCGTGGGGCCACAGCTCGCGGGCGACGGCCAGCAGCTCCCGCTCGACCTGCCGCAACTCGGCACCTAGGCGCTGCCGCTCGCGGATCAGCTCGTCCCAGCGCTGGAGCAGCTCCAGCCGCCGGGCGTCATCGGCTGCCGCCCCATCGTCCGTCGCTGCGTCCTCTGCCGCGGCGGTGTCGTCGCTCGCCGCTTCGTCTTCGGCCCATGCTGCCGCGGTGTCGCCGGCCGGGCTGTGCCCGTCCACGGAC
>LZRQ01000276.1 GCA_002159155.1 Firmicutes bacterium ZCTH02-B6 | reverse complement strand
CCGCTGGCGTTCCGCAGCCCAGGAGGTCCGAGCCGCCATCGGCCGCCATCTGTACTCATCCGAGGAAGAACGTTTCCTGAGGGGGTTTGTCCTCCGGGGTGACGGGACGCTCGTCCCCGACTCTACGCCCGAAAGCAGCGTCGCGGGGCTCTTTTTGTTCGGGGCCGTACCGGCAGCCGACGCGCGCATGGCCCGCACGATGGCCAAGGTGCGGGAAGCGCTCTGGGTGAAAACCGCCGTGGGCGGCGTCGCCCGCTACTTCCGGGACTACTACTTTTCCCGCAGCGATGATTTTCACCGCATCCCCGGGAACCCGTGGATCATCTGTACCCTGTGGTTGGCCCAATGGCAAATCGCCACCGCCGCCAATCGCTGGGAGCTGCGCCGGGCAACGGAGCTCTTTGATTGGGTAGCGGCCCGCGCCTTCCCCAGCGGGGTGCTGGCCGAGCAGTACCATCCCGACGACGGGAGGCCGTTGTCCGTCGCTCCGCTGACGTGGTCTCATGCGACGTTCGTGTGGGCGGTTCTCGACTACCTGGAACGGTACGCCGCCATGCGCGAGCGGGAGGTGTGGGCATACGCCTGGCACTTGAGATCGTGACGGGGGACAGGAAACCGGGACCGGCGTCCCGAAATGGGCACCCGGTGATGGATGGCGATGTCGTTGGCTCCCCAAAGGACAAGCGCCCTGGCGGGCCTTGTCCTGCTTCTATTCGTGGCCGCGGCGGTCCCGGCCGCAGCGTCGACGGTACAGGATTTCATCGAAATTTATCGGCAGGAACCGTTTCTCATGCAGGCGCTCCTGCAGGCCGCGGCGGGGGACGTCACCGGTGCGGGCCGCACGGAGCTGGTGGTTTCCGGGCGCAACTACGAAACGCAGGAAAACTACGTCTTCCTGCTGCGCTGGCAAGGCGGCGGGTTTCGCGTCCTCTGGCAAAGCCCCAACCTGTGGGAGCCGGTCAGTCACCTGGCAATAGCGGTCGGCGACTTCACCGGGATGGGTCGCGCCCAGATCGCTGTCCTGACTCGCACCAAACTGCGGCTGTTTGCCTGGCGTGACGGCGGCATGCACCTCATTCATGAGGAGCCGGGGTGGGGCGCGCCCGAGGAGATCGGCGTCGTACGCCACCCGGACCACCCCTACGACCTGATCGCCATCAGCCGGCAGCAAACGGTAGAAGACCACATCCCCCAAAAGGTTATCGAGCTTCTGGGCTGGCGCAGCGGGCGTTTTCGCCTCCTATGGGAAACGCCGACCATCGGACGGGTGCGAGCCATCGCCGGGGGCGACGTGAACGGGGATGGCCGCTGGGAGTTGGTGGTGGAGACCGGGGTCGGCAACGGGGCTGGGACGGTCCACGTATGGCGGTGGGGGCCGGGCGGCTACGAAGCGGCCGGCCGCGCGGACTTGCGAGCGGCGCCCGTTTTCGCCTTAGCCGCAGCGCAGGACGGTGACCGGCACCTGGTGGTCGTAGCCGACGACCGGGGACGGGCGGGGCTGTACCGGTTTGCGAGCGGCTTTGAGCCCGTGGCCGAAACTACCCGCGGCCTGGGTTGGGCGGTGTCTTCCGCCGCGGCGGGCGATTTCCTGGCCAACGGCACGCTGCAACTGGTCGTGTTGGGCTATCCCAGCCGTTTACACGTGCTGCAACTGGATGGGAAGCCGCAACAGGATGGGAAGCCGTAACAGGATGGAGCTGCCATGAGCGCTGGACAAGCGTGGGTCATTGGCAACGGGCGCCTCGTGACGCCCGATGAGGTCGTCGAGGACGGCGTCGTGGTCGTCTCGGCCGGCAAGATCGTCTATGCGGGACCGGCACGCGACGCTCCCGGTTCCGTGTGGGACGGTTCCGTTGAGCTCGACGCTCGCGGGGGGTACATTTGCCCCGGCTTCATCGATGGGCATGTCCACGGGGGCGGCGGCGCCGATGCGATGGACGCCAGCCCCCAGGCGCTGGCGCGCATGGCGCAAGCCCACGCGGCCCACGGTACGACGGCGCTCTTGGCCACCACCATGAGCGCACCCCACGAACAGCTTCTCGGAGTGGCCGACGCCGTGCGCAGGGCGCAGTTGAGCGGCACGGGCGGCGCACGGCTCCTTGGCCTGCACCTAGAAGGACCGTACATCAACCCCGAGCGCGCCGGCGCCCACCATCGCGCCTGGCTGCGCCCGCCCGCTGCGGCGGAACTGGAGGAGCTGTACCGAGTCGCTGGGCCTGCCCTGCGGACCGTTACCATGGCCCCGGAGCTACCCGGCGCCGTGGAGGCCATCCGCTGGCTGTCCGCGCGAGGGATCACCGTCTCCCTGGGCCACACCGCGGCCAGCTACGAGCAGGCGATGGCCGCCCTCGATGCCGGGGCGCAGGCCGCAACCCATTTGTTCAACGCCATGCAGGCTCTGCACCACCGCTCGCCCGGGTGTGCGGGCGCGGTGCTGGTCGACGACCGGGTGCGGGTTGAGTTGATCGCCGACGGAGTGCACGTGCACCCGGGTGTCCTCAGGCTGGCCTGGCGGTGCAAAGGCGCGGCCGGCATCATGCTGGTCACCGACTGCATGCGGGCGTTGGGCTGTCCCGACGGCGAGTACACCCTTGGGGACGTAGATGTGGTGGTGCGTCAAGGCCAGGTGCGGGTGCGAGACAACCCTGCAGCGTTGGCTGGGAGCCTGTTGACCATGGATCAGGCCGTGCGTGTGATGGTTCAGGCTGTCGGGGTTTCGCTCCCTGACGCCGTGCGCATGGCGTCCCTCACCCCAGCGGAAGCGTTGGGCCTCGCGCACCGGCTCGGCCGCCTGGCCGCCGGGTACGAGGCGGACGTGGTGGTTTTGAACCAAGACCTAGAGGCGACAATCACGATGGTGGCAGGAGAGGTTGTGTTTCAGCGATGAATGTGATCGTCGTGCCCGACTATGAGCAGATGAGCCTGCATGCGGCGGAAACCGTCGCGGCCGAGATCCGGGCGCGGACCCGTACGGTGTTGGGGTTGCCGACCGGTAATACACCCAAGGGGATGTACCGGGAGCTGGTGCGCATGCACCAGGCCGGCGAGCTGGATTTCTCGGGCGTCGTTACGTTTAACATCGACGAGTACTGGGGGCTTTCTCCCGAACACCCGATGAGCTTTGCCTATTACATGCGCACGCACCTGGTGGAACGCGTCAACATCCCGGCAGGCCAGGCCAATTGGCCGGTCGCCAGCGGGGATCAGGCGGCCGCATGCCGGGACTACGAAGAGCGCATCACCGCTGCCGGCGGTCTGGACCTGGTGGTGCTGGGCATCGGCGGCAACGGCCATATTGGCTTCAACGAACCCGGCACGTCCTTCGATACACGGACCCACGT
>LZRQ01000275.1 GCA_002159155.1 Firmicutes bacterium ZCTH02-B6 | reverse complement strand
TCCTAGGCCAGAGCACCGTGTGGTGGGGACCAGCGGTTGCGAATGAGCGTTTCCTGCCTCCCTGGCGCGCCGGCGACGTTGAAGTTGTGGCCTCAGAAAATGCCCTGGTGGAGCTCGCACGCGGGATGCAGGCCGGGCAGTGGTCGCCGTGGACCCGACACCGGCTGGCGTTGGCCGGCCTGGCGTTCAAAGTGCGCCCTGGTCTTGACAGGCTGCTCATCGAGGAGCACTGCCGCGAGCGCTGGCGACAAGCCGGACTCGTCCCCTACCCCTATCAGCTGGCGACGTGCCGCCGCGTCATTCGCGAGATGCATGGCCGCGCCATCTTGGCCGACGAGGTCGGTCTCGGCAAGACCATCGAGGCGGGAATGATCCTCAAGGAGTACATGTTGCGGGGGCTTGTGCGGCGGGCTCTCATCCTGGCGCCGGCTTCCCTCACCTGGCAGTGGTACTGGGAGCTTAAGGAAAAGTTCGGCATCGCGGCGGCCCTCCAGCGCAGCGAGTATGACTGGGAGCGGTGCGCGGTGGTCGTAGCCTCCCTAGATACGGCGAAACGAGCGCCCCATTGCGACATCATTCAACGGGTTGACTACGACCTCTTAATCGTTGACGAGGCCCACAAGGTAAAAAACTCCCGCACCGCGAACTGGCGCCTCGTCAGCCAGATCCGTCGCCGCTACTGTTTACTGTTGACCGCTACGCCGGTGCAAAACGATTTGCGGGAGCTGTACAACTTGGTCACGCTCCTATGGCCCGGGACGCTGGGCACATATCGCCAGTTCCAGCAGCGGTTTATGCTCGACAAGCGCACCCCCAGGGACACCGGCACGTTGCGGGCGATCTTGCGCACGTGCCTGATCCGAAACCGGCGGGGGCCCGGTACCATCGAGTTTCCACCACGCCGCGTGCATGCGCTGCCCGTCGACTTGAGTCCGCCGGAGCGGCAATTTTACGAAGCCGTTACCGGGTTTGTGCGCGAGGAGTACCGCCGCCGCGGGCAGGCTGGCGTCCTGCCCCTCATCACCCTCCAGCGGGAGCTTGTCAGCAGCGTGCCGGCAGCCCTTGAGACCCTGGCGTTTCTGCGTACGCGGGCGACAGGAGCTGGCGAAAGCGGACGCGTCCGCGAGCTACTGGAATTAGGTGAGAGCCTCGCCGCGGTCAGCTCCAAGGGCGACAGACTGCTGGAGCTCGTACGGGAAACCGGCGAGCAGATGATCGTGTTTACCGAGTTCCGGGCGACGCAACAGTACATCCTCTGGCGGCTTGAGCAGGCCGGCGTCGCTGCGCTCGGTTTTGACGGCTCCATGTCCGCGTCCAAGAAAGAATGGACGCGGCAACTTTTCCGCCATGGGGCCCAGGTACTGGTAAGCACCGAGGCCGGCGGCGAGGGCCTCAACTTCCAGTTTTGCCGCTGCGTGGTCAACTACGACCTGCCCTGGAACCCGATGCGGCTGGAACAGCGAATCGGGCGGGTCCACCGTCTTGGCCAGACCCGGGACGTTCTCATCTACAATCTGGCAACGCGGGGCACCATTGAGGAATACATCCTGTATCTCCTGCACGAAAAGCTGAACATGTTCCAGGCGGTCCTCGGCGATATGGATGCCGTGCTGGCGCGTTTGTCCCTGGATCGCTCCTTTGAGCAAGCGATCGCCGACATCGTCATGGACAGCGCTGCCCCCGCCGAGGCAAAAGCTCGCCTGGATTCGCTGGCAGCCCAAGTGCAGGCAGCCAGGGCGGCCGCGCGCGGTACTGAGCTGCTGGACCGCATCTTGGGGTGATAGGCTTCCTTATGGACGGCGCTTCGCTGGCCGCTCCCTTGACCGGGGAGCGCGTCACTGTCCAACAGTTTGCGCTGGGCGTACTCGGTGAACTCGGGGCCCGCGTTGAGCCGGTACCGGGCGGGATCCGGGCTGAGCTCGAGCAGGAGCGCCTGGCTTTCCTGGAAGGCCGGCCGTTCGCACCCGCCGGCTTCGCTGCGGGTTTGGCCGCCTCGCCTGCCGGGGAACCGACGGCACGCGCCGCTATCTACCTAGCCTTCGATCCCACGCAGGCGGACGAAGCCGCGGAACTGGTCACGACCGGCAGCTGGCGCTTGGAGCAGCTTATCGCCGCTGCCGTGCGGCTCGGGCGACTAGGTAGGGCGTGGGTGCGCCCGCCAGGCGTCCGGCCAGCCATGGACCGGCCTTACCTCATCTTTCACTTCCTCGCCACCTACGTCGGCCACGAGCCCAAAGAGCAGCTCTTCCCCGTCGCAGTTGACCTGGTGAGTGCGGACGCATTCGCTTTGACCGCAGCCACCCCAGCTCTCTGGAGACTCATGCCGGAGGGCGACGGAACGCCGGCGGAACCAGCACGGCTGTCCCTGGGGCAAGCGCACGAGCGGGCCATAGACGCCCTGGCGCAGGCAGTCGCCGAACAGGACGCAGGATGGCTGCGTGCAGCCCGCTTACGGCTTGCGCGAGAACTGGAGGAATTGTACAGCTATTGCCGAACGGCGCTGGACCACGAGGAACACGAGGCCGTGGAAGCCGCCGCACTTGCCCGCGTGCGAGAGCTGGAAACGTTGGCCCGGCCCCATGTCCTGGCGCGCGCGGAGGCGGCGACGCTGCTCTACGTCCCGTTACGCCGCGATCGCTCCGGCCGCCTCTACAACCCGGTTTGGAAGAGGCATGCCCCCGCGCCGTCCTGAAAGGACTCCCGGAGCTACCGCGCGCTAGCTGATGCCGAATCCTTCGGCCATATACCGGTCTCGCCGCAGGCGGTAGTTATCGACGCCTCGCATGATGCGGGCGTGATCTTCGGCGGTGAGAGGCCGTACCACCCGAGCCGGAACGCCCATTGCCAGCACTCCCGGCGGGATCGTCGCCCGCTCGGGCACGAGGGCCCCCGCTGCCACGACGGCACCTCTCCCGACTCGGGCGCCAGACAGCAATATAGCGCCCATCCCGATCAGAGCCTCATCCTCGACCACCGCTCCGTGGATGACGGCGGCGTGCCCGATGGTTACCCTCTTGCCCACTTCGACGGGATAGCCTTCGTCGGTGTGCATGATGACGCCATCTTGGACGTTACTGTCTTCGCCGATGCGGATCGGTTCAATGTCGCCGCGCAAGATGGCACCAAACCAGATACTCACCCCGTCGGCCAACTCGACGTCGCCGATGATCTGGGCATTGTCGGCGATAAAGACGCGGGCGCCCCTCTTCGGTTCCCGCCCGCCTAAGGCACGGATCATGCCAGAACCCCTTCCCGTAGCGATCATGCAGGGGTTCGGCGTGGGCAGCCGATCTCCTTTGCCAAAGCCCCCGGCGGAACGCAGCCTATACGGCCGGTATCTGCGCCAGAACAATACATGTCCCGCACGTACGATCGCGACA
>LZRQ01000274.1 GCA_002159155.1 Firmicutes bacterium ZCTH02-B6 | reverse complement strand
GTCGGGGCCCGCGCGCCCGCCGGCACCCGCTGCTGCGGCGAAGGAAGGTGCCGCGCTTCCCCCGCCTCCCCAGGCTGCGGCGCCGGTGGCATCGGCAGGATCGACCGGGACGGCGCCGTCCAGCGCGACGGCAACGCGGGCGGCAGCGCCGGCGACGGGCAGCCGCATCTTGGCCAAGCCTGGGCGGCAGGGCAGGCGTCTAGGACTGCAGGCGCAGCTGCTCTTGTTTGGGCTTGTCATCATGACGGGCGTCGGCCTTGGCGCTTACTATTTCCTCCGCCCCGCCGAGAGCCGGTATGTGTTGGATAGCTACCAGTACGCGACGGTGACGGTGCGGCCTTTTAGGGAACTCATCGTCGGTACCGGCACCGTCACGCCCGACGCGGTGGTCGTGTTTAGCGCTCCGGTGGCCGCCCGGGTCGCCGCGGTGCACGTGGAGCCCGGCGACGATGTCGTACAAGGGCAGGTGCTGGTGGAACTGGTGTCCGACGAGCTCACCGACCGGGTGGAGGCCGCCCGGGCGGAGCTGGAGCGGGCGCGGCTGGACATGGAGCAGGTGCGCCTCACCCGGGAGGGGGACGTGGCCGCCCGGCGGCGGGAGTGGGAGGAAGCGGCCCAGGCCCTGGCGCAGGCCGAGGACCAGCTGCCTAAGCTGGAGGCCCTGTATGCCCTGGGCGGGGTGTCCCAAGCCGAGCTCGCGCAGGCCCGGGAAGCGGTGGAACGGGAGCAGGCCAGGGTTGAGCGGGCCGCGGAAGCCTTGGCGTTGGCCCAACAGCAGTCCGCACTGGCCATCGAGCTGGCGCAGCAGCAACTGGTCAGCCTCGAGCGGCAGCTGATCCGGCTCCTAGAGCAACAGGATGCTCTCACAGTCCGCGCGGACGTGGACGGGCGCGTCCTCGAGCTGCCCGTGCGCGTCGGCCAGCACGTGGAGCGGGGTGCGGAAGTGGTGCGCTACGCGGATATCCGCACCCAACACGTGGAGACCGCCGTCACGCCCGAGCAGGCCGGGCGGCTCGCACCGGGGGCGCCGGCACTGCTGCGGCTGGGCAGCCGCGAGATCCCGGCGGTGACCGCCTTTGTGGCGCCGCAGGCCACAACGGCGCCAGGTGGGCAAGGTTCCCAGAGCCGGGCGGCGGTGCCGGTGCGGCTGGCGGTCGATCCCGAGCACGCCCGCGAGTTGTGGCCCTTCGCCGAGGTGGCTGTCGAAATCGAGCTGGGCGTGCGGCCCGACCGGCCCGCGCTGCCCCGCGGGCCGTATTTCACCACCGGCGACGCGGCGTTTGTCTATGTGATCGGATCGGATGGCCGCGCCGCCGAGCGGCGAGACGTGCGCTACGGGGCGGTGGACGGCCAGATGATCGAGGTCGTTGACGGGCTGGCGCCGGGAGAGCGCATCATCTACAGCTCCTATGCCGCATTTCGCACCCATCGCTCGATTGAGCTCGTGCCGGAGGGGGGAAGGCCCGTTGACGCACCTTGACGGCATACCGCTCATCCAGTTGGAACAAGTCAGTAAGGTCTACGGCCAGTTTAAGGAGCCGGTGGCGGCGTTGCGGGATGTTAGCCTGGTCATCGAGCGCGGGGAGTTTGTGTCCATCATGGGGCCTTCGGGCTCGGGCAAGTCGACGCTTCTCAATATCCTCGGCCTCTTGGACCGGCCTAGCCATGGCGCGTACCTGCTGGAAGGTGTCGACGTTACCACGCTCAAAGACGGTGAGTTGGCGCGCGTCCGCCGGGACCATTTCGGCTTCATCTTCCAGAGCTACAACTTGTTCCCTGAGCTCACGGCCATGGAGAACGTCGAAGTGCCCATGATCTACGCGGGCGTCAGGAAGCGCGAGCGCAAAGAACGGGCTCGAGCGCTGCTGGAGCATGTGGGCCTGGGGCATCGGCTCCATCACCGGCCGCTGGAGCTCTCGGGCGGGGAGCAGCAGCGGGTGGCCATCGCCAGGGCTTTGGCCAACTCTCCGACGCTGTTGCTGGCCGACGAGCCGACGGGCAATCTCCCTAGCGAGCAGGGACGGATGGTTATGGAAACCGTGGCCGGGCTGAACCGCATGGGCATGACCGTCATCGTGGTCACCCACGATCCGGACGTTGCCCGCTGGGGGACGCGCCTGGTCACCTTGAGGGACGGGCAGCTGGTCGCCGACGAGCCGATCCCGGAAGCGGAGCGGCACCGACCGGATGAGGAGGCAGGCTACCATGCGCAGACGGGTTGACGCGTCCGGCAAGCGGCCAGCCGTCTTAGGGACTTGGCCCGTCCTCGCGGCGACCGTCGTGGCGCTGGTATGGCTTGTGGCCTCCACCTTGGCTGGCACGGCGGCCGTTGCCGCGGCTCCCGGCGCCGAGTCCTCTGGGGAATCCCCTGGGGAAGGGTCTCCGGTACACGGAGCAGCGGGAAGCGACGCCGAGGTCTCGCCGTGGACCCACGCCATCCGGTTGACGCTGGCCGGCGCGATCCAGAGCGCGCTCGTGCATGCGCCGGAACTGGAGCTGGCGCGGTTGGCCATCGCCGAAGCGGAAATCGGCCTGCGGGAGGCCACGATTGGCCGCATGGCCGGCCAGCCGGAATCCGTCGTCCGCGAAGCCCGGGACAAGCTGCAAGAAGCCCGGGACGCGTACATCGACCAACTGGTACAGGTGGCCCTGCGTGTCGAGGAAGTCTACTACAACGCCTTGCGCGCCGGGGAACTATTGGAGATCCAGGCCAGCAACTGGCACCAGTCGGAGCGTCAGCTGGCGGTGGCGCACGCCCGGTATGAAGCGGGCCTGATCGCCCGGCAGGATTTGCTGGAGGCCGAACTGAGCCACGAGCAGAGCCGGCTGAGCCTGGAGGCGTCGGAGCGGGACCTGCAAGAGGCTTACCGGCAGCTGGCGGAGCTCATCGGGATGGTCGCGGGGGCGCCGCTCTGGCTCGTGGATGAGATCAGCTTCTCGCCCTTGAGGCTGGAGCTGGATGATGTGGTGCAGGAAGCGCTCTCCCAGCGGATCGAGGTGACCCGGGCCCAGCGGGCGGTGGAACAGGCCCGCCAGCAATTGCACAATGCGGACACGCTGTACGCGGCGCCGGTGGATGTCCTCCGGGCCGAGTACAATCTGAAACGGGCGGAAATCCAACACGAGCAGGCGCGGGCCCAGGTGGCCCAGCAGGTGCGGCACGAGTGGCACCAGTTGCAGGACGCCGAACGGCGGGTCCAGCTAGCCCGGCGGCAGGAGGAGCTCGCGCAAAGCCGCAGCGAGATCAGCCGCGCCCGTTATGAGGCGGGGCTCATCAGCCTGTTGGAACTCTTGCGCGATGAGGCGGCTTATGCACAAGCCCGCCTGGATGCGGCGGGGGCGGTCTGGGACTACAACTTGGCCAAAGCCCGCTTCCTGCGGACGCTAGGTC
>LZRQ01000273.1 GCA_002159155.1 Firmicutes bacterium ZCTH02-B6 | reverse complement strand
CCCCAGGTCTCTGGAAACGATTCCCAAAGCATGTCTGACGATGATAGTTCGGTCGTCTCTCTACGGTCCAGTTGGTTTCCCGTCGGCGCCAACGGCGGCCAGCAAATACCACCGCCGACCACCTGCAGGCCCGAACCGCGTAGCGCGGCGCTCGACGGAACAACCTGGGCCGTATTTTTTTGGTTTAACGAGAAAGGAAAACACTTCCGATGACAGAATGATCCGCTTAAGAGCACTCTGTACGTAACAGCCCAAATGAGTGGTTGATACATGGAATTCGTCGCAGAACTCGCCGCGCCGTTTTTTACCGGCATTCTTCACGGCAGTTTGTTCACGCTCATGGGGATCGGCCTCACGATGACGTTTGCCGTTACCCGCATGGTCAACTTTGCCCATGCGGAGCTGGTCACGCTCGGGGCCTACGCGACGGTCGTCGCCGTCAACATGTACGGCTGGGGCATCTGGCCGGCGATTCTGGTTTCCGTCCTGCTGAGCCTCATCGTAGCGGTCGTCGTTGACGAAACCATCTACAAACCCCTCAACACTAGGCGGGCACCGGCACTGTACCTGATGGTGGCCTCCATTGGCGTCAGCATGGTGCTGCGCCACCTGATCTACATCTTTGCGGACATCAACGGCTTGCTAAACGTAAAGGCGAGGGTGCTGACCCAGCCGGTCATGTTTATCGGCTACGGGACGGTCACCAACGTGCACATGTACGCAGTGCCTGGGGCATTGCTCATCGCTCTTGGGCTGCACTTTTTCTTGACCCAGACGTTGACGGGCAAGCTGATGCGGGCCGTGGCGGACAACATGATGCTCGCGCAGGCGTCGGCGGCCCCGGTGATGCGCATCCGCCGGCTGGCGTGGGCCGCGGCCGGAGCCATGGCGGGGTTGGCGGGGGCGGTGTGGGCCATCTACTCGCCCGTGACGCCGATGGTGGGGTGGGGCCTTTTGCCCCGTATGTTTGCGTCCTCCATCATCGGCGGGCTCGTCAGCTTCTCCGGCACCTTCCTCGGCGCGTACATCGTCGGTTTTGCTGAAAACCTGGGCATCTTTCTGGCCAACTACTTCTTTGGCACGCCGCTGGACTACCGGGGCATCATCACGTTCCTGATCGTCGTGGTCATGCTCTTGTGGCGACCCGCGGGCGTGCTGGCCAAGCGGGGGGCAGTGCGTCCGTGAACTTGACGCCGCTCATCGTCTCATTCCTCGTCTTCTACGGGCTGTACTTCATCCTGTCCCTCAGCCTAAACCTGGAATACGGCTACGCCGGCCAGCCCAATTTTGGGAAGGTGTTTTTCTATTCGGTCGGCGCCTACACGGCTGGGGCCGTCACGGCCCACGTGCTGCGCTGGGTTTCCTTTGGGCCGATGGGCGAGGCGCTGGGGCTCCAACCGGTCGTGGACATCTGTTCCGCGGCGGCCGCGGTGGTGCGGGAGCGACTGGCGGCGGAGCACCCCGGATTAATGGCCGCCATTTTCCTTGGGGCGGTGCTGCTGGCGGCCATCATCGGCGCTGCTGCTGGGTACCTCCTCTCTTACCCGGCGTTGCGGGTGCGGGAAGTGTACCTGGCCATGGTGTTGCTCATCGTGGCCGAGATCAGCCGCAGCTACGTCCGGGCCAACAGCGCCATCGCGTGCGGGGCCCATGGGCTGGTGGGGATTCCCAATCCGCTCTTGTGGGTGGGCGATCCCGGGCTGCGGGGGTACCTGTACGCGGCGGTCGTGCTGGCTGTGGCTGGGTTGATGTACGTCATCGCCGAGCGGCTGGCCAACTCTCCCTTTGGTCGGGTGCTCAAGGCGGTGCGCGACGACGAGTTGGCCGCCCAAGTGCTGGGCAAGCGGGTAGCGGCGTTCAAGGGCCAGGTGATGGCCATCGGCTCGGCCATGGCCGCGGTGGCGGGGGTGCTGTATGCCTTCCACGTACAGTTCGTGGGGGCAGAGGACTTCATCCCCGTCATCACTTTCCACGCTTTGGCCATGGTCATCTTGGGCGGGGCGGCCAACAACAAGGGCGTGGCCCTAGGTGCCTTGATCCTGACCGCCGTAGACCGCATGAGCCGTACGTCGTTCCTGGCGCTGTTTGGCATTCAACCGGCCTTTGACGTCAACTACGTGCGTTACGTCATTATCGGGGCGCTGCTGGTGGCGCTGATCATGTTTAGGCCCCAGGGCCTCCTGCCCGAACGTCCCGTCCAGACCCCGGCCGTGGAGGTGTTTGGCCGCCGTGGCTCTGCTTGAGGTGAAGGGACTGCAAAAAGACTTTGGCGGCGCGACGGCCGTGGCCGGGGTCGACTTGGCGCTGGAGGCGGGCGAGTTTGTTGGGCTTATCGGCCCCAACGGCAGCGGCAAGACGACCTTGTTCAACTTGCTCTCCGGCGTCATGAAACCCACCAAGGGCGAGATTCACTTCGACGGCCAGCGCATCGACGGCTGGCCGCCTGACCGCATTTTTCACGCGGGTCTCGTGCGGACATTCCAGGTGCCGCGTCTTTTTCGCAACATGACGACGCTGGAAAACATGCTGTTGCCGCCCGAGGGGCAACTGGGCGAGAGCCCGTGGCACGCGCTCTGGCCTAAGCGATGGAGGGCCCAGGAGCTGCAGCTCGCCGAGAAGGCCCGGGCGGTGCTGGAGACGTTCAAGTTGGACCACGCGGCGCTGCAGGGCACGACGGAGCTGTCAGGCGGCCAGATGAAACTCCTGGAAGCCGCCCGATCGCTTATGGGAAAGGCGAAGCTGCTGCTCTTTGACGAGCCGGCCGCCGGCGTCGCGCCGGCGCTGGCACGGCGGGTTTTCGACCAGCTGCGCCGCATGCAGCGGGAAACCGGCATGACGCTGTTGGTCATCGAGCACCGCTTGGACGTCCTGTTTGAGTATGTGGATTACGTAATCGTGATGGACCGGGGCCGGATTATCGCCCGGGGGAAACCGGCCGAAGTCGCCAGGGATCCGCGCGTCATTGAGGCGTACTTCGGCGGGACCAGCGTGGGTGAGGCCGGATGAGAGACGGAAACATGGCAGCAGCGAGAATCGACTCGGCGACCCGGGCAGGAACCGGCACGGCGGCCGTTGCGCCAGCGCTGACGGTGGAAGGCCTGCACGCGGGCTACGGTAAGGCCCCCATCGTCCACGGTGTGTCTCTGACGGCTGATCGGGGCCAGGTCGTGGTCGTACTCGGGCCCAATGGCAGCGGCAAGAGCACGTTTGTGAAGGCCGTGTATGGCCTGGCCGACCAGTTTGAGGGTTCCGTGAAGCATTTTGGCCAGGAGATCTCCCGGACGGCGCCGGAGGCGCTGGCCCGCCGGGGCATTGGCTACGTGCCCCAGCGGGACAACGTCTTTATGACGCTCACGGTGCAGGAAAACCTGGACGTTGGCCTCGCCCCGGTGCGG
>LZRQ01000272.1 GCA_002159155.1 Firmicutes bacterium ZCTH02-B6 | reverse complement strand
CGTACGCGCTGGGCATGGGTCATGAACCGGGGCGCCGGCTCCCGTCAGGCTTGGCCGCGTGGCAAGAGTCGTTTTTGGCCGTTTTAGCTGGGTGCCCGCTGGCCGGGACCCGCCGCATGGTAGGGGCTCTTCTGGCCATGGTCGTTGTCCAATGCGTTGATGACCTGATGGACCTGGCTGGGGATCGCCGCCGCGGACATCGTTCGTGGGCGGTCCGCCTGGGCGAGGTGGAGACGGGGCTGCTCGCCGCCGCCGCGCTCCTGACCGGCTTGGCTTTGACCCCTGTCCTGTTGGTTGTTGTTGTCGCCGCTGCGATCCTCATCGAGGTCCTCTTCCGGCGAGCCGCGCGCCTCCTCCCCGCGGTGGGGGAGAGCGTGGGGGAGGGGGCGACGGAGCCGTGACGGTGGCCGCGCTGGCGTTGTGGGCTGCAGGTTTTCTGCTCGTGTTCGCGGTGGGCTACGGGCTCGGTCGACGGCACGGCCTGCGGCAAGGCTTCGCTTTAGGCGCCGCTTATGCCCCTTTGGATTTGCGCCAGCGGAGCCTCGAACGGGGAGCGTGTGTTCTTTGCGCTATTGACACTACCGCCGGCGGTTCCTATAATCATAACCAAACTTCGCGTGCTGAGTTGAGTCGAGCCGAGTTGAGCTGAGCTAAGTCGAGTGGTCCCGCTGGGGAACGGGCTTCAGTTTTCACCCCCGCCTTTGCTGTCCGGGATCATGGACCAGGCTCCGCTGGCGGCCTGGTCTTTTCGTTTCTTCGCTCCGGCTCACCGGCGCGCGCCGGGAGGACCTGAGTGTGCGCTGCATTCCCAGCAGGGAAGAGTTTTGCAGCTTGTCCCGCAGTTACAACCTCATTCCTGTCTATCGTGAGATCATCGCTGACACCGATACCCCCGTTTCGTGCCTGGCCAAATTGGGACTCGGCCCGGTCGCGTTTCTCCTAGAAAGCGTCGAAGGCGGCGAACGGCTCGGCCGCTACTCCTTTTTGGGGAGCAGTGCGTTGTGTACGTTCCGCACCTTTGGCAACAGGGTGGACCTCGTATTCCCAGACGGCCGCCGCGTGCAAGAGCGGGTGGACGACCCGCTGGCCCGGCTCCAACAGCTCTTAGCCGCGTACCGGCCGGCACCCGTGCCCGGGCTGCCCAGGTTCTACGGCGGCGCGGTCGGCTATGTCGGCTACGACGCGGTGCGCTTCTTGGAGCGGCTGCCCGGCGGCAAACCGGATCATCTGGGCACGCCCGACCTGGCCTTCCTCATCACGGACGCGGTCATCGTTTTTGACCACGTGGCCCGCAAAATCCAGGTAGTCGTCAACACCCCGGTGAACGGCGATCCAGGGCAAGCCTATGACCAGGCCGTGCGGCGCATCGAGGCGACGATCGAGCGTCTCCACGGCGACGCCCGCCTGGCGCCGCTGTCGGGGGTCGACCTGGGCGCCGCCGCTACCCCGCGCTTTGTGGCCAACGTCACCCGAAAAGAGTTTTGTCAGGCCGTCGAACGGGCACGGGCTTACATCGCCGCCGGCGACATCTTCCAAGTGGTGCTGTCGCAGCGCCTCAGCGCCCCGCTGCGCCGGGATCCTTTCGACGTGTACCGCCTGCTGCGCTCCGTGAATCCATCCCCCTACATGTTCTACTTGAACTTCGGCGACCACCAGCTGATCGGCTCCTCGCCCGAGGTGATGGTCCGCCTCGAAGGAACCCGGGCGGAACTACGCCCCATCGCCGGGACACGCCCGCGAGGGAGTGACCCTCACGAAGACCAACGCTTGGCGGCCGAGCTCCTGGCGGACGCCAAGGAAAGGGCCGAACACATCATGTTGGTGGACCTGGGCCGCAACGACCTGGGGCGCGTCTGCCGCTACGGTTCCGTCACGGTTGATGAACTCATGGTCGTCGAGCGGTATTCCCACGTCATGCACATCGTTTCCAACATCAGCGGGGAACTCGCACCGGGGTTGACGGCCTTCGACCTGCTGCGCGCCACGTTTCCCGCGGGCACCGTGACCGGCGCCCCCAAGGTGCGGGCGATGGAGATCATCGACGAGTTGGAGACGACCAGGCGCGGTCCATACGCCGGCGCGGTGGGCTATATCGGCTTCTCAGGCAACATGGACTCTTGTATCACCATCCGAACCGTTATCGTCCGGGACGGCTACGCGCACGTGCAAGCCGGGGCTGGCGTCGTCGCCGACTCAGAGCCCGAGCGCGAGTACCAGGAAACCCTCAACAAGGCGCAAGCGCTGCTCAAGACGATCGCCCTGGCGGAGGAGGGGGCCGCGTGATTCTCGTTATCGACAACTACGACTCCTTTACCTACAACCTCGTGCAGTATTTGGGCGAGCTGGGGGCGGACCCCCAGGCTTACCGCAACGACCAGATCGACCTCGATGGGATTGAGCGCCTACAGCCGGACGCGATCGTGATTTCACCGGGGCCGGGCACTCCAGAGGACGCGGGCGTCTCCCTGGAGGCAATCCGCCGCTTTGCCGGGCGGGTGCCGATCTTGGGCGTCTGCCTTGGTCACCAGTGTATCGCCGCCGCGTTTGGCGGGCGGGTGGTGCGAGCCCGGGAACTGATGCACGGCAAGGTGTCGACGGTCGTACACGACGGGCGGGGCATCTTCGCTGGGGTCCCGTCGCCGCTGACCGCTTGCCGTTACCACTCGCTGATCGTCGAGCGGGAAACGCTGCCGGACTGCCTGGAAGTGAGCGCGGAAACGGAAGGGGGCGACATCATGGGGCTGCGTCACCGGTCTTGGCCTGTGGAGGGTGTGCAGTTCCACCCCGAGTCGGTGCTCACGCAGAGTGGCAAGGACATGTTGGCCAATTTTCTGCGCCTGGTCGGGAGGGAGTCCAATGTTTATCGGTGAGGTCCTCAGAATCCTCGTGGAACGGCGCGACCTGTCAGAGGAACAAGCGGCGGCGGCGATGGACGCAATTATGAGCGGCGAGGCGACGCCGGCACAGGTGGCCGGTTTCCTGATCGCGCTGCGCATGAAAGGGGAAACCGTCGCGGAGATCACCGGCTGCGCGCGCACGATGAGGGCACACGCGGTGCGCATCCAACCCGGCAGGCGACCGCTGGTCGACATTGTCGGCACCGGCGGCGACGGGAGCAACACCTTCAACATTTCCACCGCGGCGGCGCTGGTGGCGGCGGGCGCCGGGGCGGTGGTGGCCAAACACGGCAACCGCGCCGTTTCCAGCCGGTGCGGGAGCGCCGATGTCCTCGAAGCCCTAGGCGTGCGCCTAGACCTTACGCCCGAGCAGGTGTGCGGCTGCATAGAGGAAACCGGCATCGGCTTCATGTTCGCTCCCTTGTACCACAGGGCGATGAAGCACGCTGCCGGGCCCCGTAGGGAGCTCGGGGTCCGCACCGTGTTCAATGTCCTTGGCCCGTTGACCAATCCTGCCGGCGCCGAGAGCTATGTCCTAGGCGTCTACGAAGAACGACTCGTGCCTATCC
>LZRQ01000271.1 GCA_002159155.1 Firmicutes bacterium ZCTH02-B6 | reverse complement strand
CGTCCCTGGCTCGCCGCTTCGCGCTCCTCGGCACCGCCGCGGTATCCGCCTTAACGGCCACGGGGGCCTTGATGGCTACACGCCTTATCCACGGCCTGCCAGCGTTAACGGCTACGCCCTACGGCAACGCCCTCTTGATCAAGCTGGGAACTTTCGGCGGCCTCCTCTTGATTGCCGCGATCAACCACTTCCTCCTTGTACCCGCGCTGGAGCCATCCCAGTCCAAGGAGGGGGCGAGGGTGCCGCAGGGTGCGGCGCGCTGGTTCCGGTGGGCAGTGGCGGGCGAGGCGGTGCTGCTGCTCCTGGTGCTGGGCGCTACCGGCGTGCTGACCACCCGGACGCCTCCCCGGGTGCCGCAGGTCCTGGTCCAGCCGGTCCACGAGACGGGCCGCCTGGGGACCGTCGCCTACGAGCTGGACGCGTCGTCTCAGGACAGCGGGGCCGTTCGCTTCACCTTGCGCCTGCAGGACGCGGAGGGGCGTCCGGTGCAGGGGGCGGCCTTGCCGATGGAACTTACCATGCCGGGCCACGTCATGCCGCCTTACCATGCCTTCTTGCGGCCTTTTGCCCCGGGCGAGTACCGGGCGGATCTCATCCTCCCCATGTCGGGGCGCTGGCGAATTGTCATCGACGCGACGAACGTCGTTGCCAGCGCGGGCAGCATCGAGTTTGAGCTTCGTACCGGCACCAGCCCCCGGGAGGCGCAACAGGTGTGGTATTTCACCTGGTACCGCGCCTTGCGCTGGCCCGCTGGTGTCCTATGGTTGATGGCTTACATTGCCCTGGCTGTCTTTGCTGTCCGCGCCATCGTGATCGCCGGTTCCAAGCCGACCTTTCGTCCGTTGCGGGTAGGTGGGCACCTGCTGCTGTTCTTTAGCCTGTGGCAGTTGGTGTCGCTCTTCGTGGCCAAGGGTTTTCCGACCGCCTACGATCCGAACCCGCTGCCGGCCACCGCAGATGTGGTAGCGTCCGGGCAAGCCCTATTTCAGACGTACTGCGCCCAGTGCCACGGCCCCGAGGCCAGGGGCGACGGCCCGCTGGCCGGGGAGATGTGGCCTCCGCCTTCGGACCTGACGGTGTTCGCACCGATGCACACCGACGGCGAGTTGTACTGGTTCATCAGTAAAGGCGTTCCGGGAACGGAGATGCCGGCCTTTGAAACCGCGCTCACCGAGGAGGAGCGTTGGGCCGTCGTGCGGTACCTGCGCAGCCTGCCGCCGACGGGTCCCGGTGCCGCGTGGCTCAACCGGCATCGGTACTGACGGATCCGCTCCCAGCGGTGTCGCCGTCACACCGCTCTGCGTCCAGTGTACCTCCGGCCGCGGCTGCCAGCCTGCGGCTGAACGTGTGGAGACCGCATTCGGTCTTGTTTTTGCCGGGCCACCGTCCGCTGCGCTCCCCCGCTCCAGGCAGCGTGCGCTCGGTGCACGGCCAGCACCCGATGCTGGCGTAGCCGTCGTCGAGGAGCGGATGGTAGGGCAGCCCGTGGCGCTCGATGTAGCGCCACACGTCCCGACGGGTCCAGTTGGCCAGCGGGTGGATTTTCACCACCTCGTGATCCGGCGCCACTTCGTGTAGTTCCAGTATCTGGATGCGTCGGCGGGTTTCGGACTGGTCGCGCCGCAGAGCGGTGACCCACGCCTTGACGCCCATCTCGACCAAAGCGCGCGACAAGGGCTCCACTTTCCGTAACCGGCAACACAAATCCGGGTCGCGATCGTAAAGATATGCTCCCCATTGCCGCTCCTGCTCGGCGACCGTCAGGGCCGGCCGAATGTCGATCACCCGCAAGCCAAAGCGGCCCGCGAACTCCCGCTTGAACTGCAGCGTTTCCGCAAAGTGAAAACCTGTGTCGAGAAACAGGATGGGCACATCAGCCCCGTGGCGGTGGAGCATGTGGGCCAAGACGGTGCCGGCCCCGGCGAAGCTGCACGTCATGGCCACCTGGCTGGGAAACCGCTCCACAGCCCATAAGAGCACCTGTTCCGGTTCCCAGCTTTCCATTTGAGTGGATAAAACAGCCAATTCGGAACTATTCATTGACATCGGCCCTCCATCGTCGCTATGCTATGCGGGGACCGGCCGGACAGCGCCACCCGCCGCTGCCAACGGCCCCACGGCCTGCCATGCTTGACGGACATTGCTTGCAGGTCTCCTCCGTTGCTTGTCCAAGGGGCAAGGGGAGACGGGGACGTGCTCCCGCGCGGACGGATAACGGGAAAGGGGTGTACGGCAGGTGGCGAGCGGAGCCGGGAACAGGCGTGTCCCGCCGCGGCCGTTGGCCGCGGCGGCTGCGGTCCTGTTGGCGCTGGCTGCGGTTGGGGTCGGTGCGACCATCTTGGTCAACCAGGGCCCCCTGCCCGAGCAGTGGCGAACTGCTGCGCAAGAGGGTTTGTCCCAGTGGCTCGGGACGGACGTGACCGTAGAGGCTGCGCGTTTTGTGGGCCCCGGCCGCATCGCGCTCGAAGGTGTGCACGCCAAAGGCGAAGTGGCGTTTTACCTCGATCGGGTCACCGCCGGCTTTTCTCTATGGGACTTGGGACGTCTGCTGCGGGACCCGCTGGCGGCCGTCCAGTGGGTGGAGGTGCGTGGGTTCGACGTCACCGTGCCCGGTGAGTGGCTGGCCGCGCACATCCGGGGATCAGGGCACGGCAACCCGGCGTCAACCCGGGGCGGCACGGCGGACGACGGGGCGGCAAGGCCCGCGGGGCCGGCGTCGATTGCAGAGGCCGACGTCGCGCTGGAGTTCGTCGACGGCCGCCTGACGATCGCGTCCGGCGGGGAGCGGCTCCAAGCCGCCATCAGCGGTAGGATGGCCTTGCAGGACGGCCAATGGGTCATGCGCGGCCTGCGCCTCCTCCTCCCCGGCGTGGAGATCGAAGGGCACGGGGCCATTTGGCCGCAGCCCGATGTGTACGCGCGTTTCACGGGCAGCCGCTTGGCGGATACGCAGGCGGCCGTCCCGGAAAGGTGGCGGACGTCATGGCCGATCGAGTTGTCGGGAAGCGCAGACGGGGAGCTGTGGGTCGCCGGCCAGTGGACCGCGCCCCAGGCGTGGGGCCGCGTGCGCTTGGCAGGGCTTTTCGTCGGCGTGCCCGGGGTGGCGGAGCGGCCCTACAGCCTCACCGGAGGGACGCTGGCGTGGTCGTGGCGGCCCTCTCGCGGGGTTGAACTGGCGCTCGAGGCCGAGCGGGAAACGACCCGGGTTAAGGCGGAAGGAGCCCTGGCGGAGGACGGGGCGATCGACTTTGAGGTAAGCGCGACAGGACTTGAGCTACCCGAGGACGCCGCGGCTCTGGCACGTTTGGGCGTCGCTGGCCGGGCCGATTTTTTCGGCCGCCTGGGAGGGACTGCGACGGACCCGTGGCTCGAGGGTGAACTGCTGGCGGACGGCGGGCGTCTTTTCAATCAGCCGTTCTCGTCCCTCAAGGCCCGGGTGCGGTTGACGCAGGACGACTTCCGCTTTTCCCGGGCCTGGGTGGTACAAGGTGCCTCCGAGTAC
>LZRQ01000270.1 GCA_002159155.1 Firmicutes bacterium ZCTH02-B6 | reverse complement strand
GCGGTACACCGCATGGCCCGGCGTCCGGGCCGGGCCCAGGGCAAACACCTCCGCCAGTCCCTCGGCGTCCACCACAGGCGCGACCCGGGGGTGGGCGAGCAGCGCTTTGGGCTCCGACCCAAAGACGAAGCAGTCATCGAAGTCAGCGTAGAAGAGAGGTTTGACCCCGACCCGGTCCCGGGCCAGAAAGAGCGTCTGGTCCGGCTCGCTCCAGACGGCAAAGGCGAAAATGCCGTTGAGCCGCTCTAGGCACTCCGGCCCCCATTGTATGTAGGCCACCAGCAGCACTTCGGTGTCCGAACGGGTATGGAACCGCCAGCCGCGGGCTTCCAGGTCAGCCCGGACCTCTGCCGTGTTGTACAGCTCGCCGTTGTAGGTGATGACAAAATGCCTCCTGCCAACCCGGCGCTCCATGGGCTGGGCGCCGCCCTCCGGGTCGACCACCGCCAGGCGCCGGTGCACGAGGACCGCCGTTGCCGGCCCCGCAGTGTGGGACGCCGTGCGTGAAAACCAGATGCCCGAGGCATCGGGTCCACGGCAGGCCAAGGTTTGTGCCATGGCCTCCGCGACCGGCATATGTTCCCGCGTGCTTCCCCGGCGGTCGATCCAACCCGCGATGCCACACATCGACACGCTCACCCCTCAAAGACGAAGCGCCTGGATCGGCGCTGCTGTCCGGTAGCCACCATGGTAGTATAAGCGGGAGTACTGCCCAGAGGTGACGGGGAGGTGGGCGAAGAGACAGCGGGGGCGAAACTTTATCCAACGTCTTGGAGGCCGCCTGGGGCCGTGCGGCGAAATGCAGGAAAGTCCCGGTATAAAGACGCGTTTGTGGGCCAATTTCTCCCTTGTGTCGCCGCCGCTGATGTGGTATAAAAACAAGCGCTGGATGAATAAGTATGCGGTCTACACGCGGGTGTCCCCGTGCGCAGTTCACCCTCCGGGAGGCGGGAACGGTTTATGCGAGCACACGTGGTTTTGGAAGACGGGTTTCACCTGGAGGGTGAGGCGTTTGCCGGGGAGGGCGAAGTGTGCGGCGAGGTCGTCTTTAATACGGCCCACAGCGGGTATCAGGAAGTGCTCACCGACCCTTCCTACACGGGCCAAGCGGTCGTGTTTACCTATCCGCACATCGGCAATTACGGGGTGAATCCGGAGGACGCAGAGTCGAGCCGCATCGCACCGTGCGCGTTGATCATCCGTGAGTATTCGCCTAAGCCGTCCAACTGGCGGGCAACGATGAGCCTGGCCGAGTGGCTGGCAGGCACGGGCGTCATCGGCGTCCACAAGGTGGATACTCGGGCCCTGGTGGCGCACTTGCGCACCGCTGGCTCTCTCAAAGGCATCATCAGCACCCGGGACGAGGACCTGGAGACGCTGGCCCGCAAGGCCAAGGAGAGCCCCGGCGTGGTCGGCCAGGACCTGGTGCGGCTCGCGAGCTGCGAAAAGGCTTACGTGTATGCCAACGGCGACAGGTGCCACGTGGCGGTGCTGGACTGCGGCGTCAAAAAGAGCATTTTGGACAGCATGGCCAGTCTCGGCTGCCGGGTGACGGTGCTGCCGGCCACGACGCCGGCCAAGGCCATCCTCTCGCTCAGGCCCGACGCCCTGGTGCTGTCCAACGGGCCCGGCGATCCGACAGCCTTGCCCTACGTCGTCAAGACCGCCGACCAGTTGTTGGGCCGGCTGCCGATGTTAGGGATTTGCCTGGGGCACCAGATCGTTGCCCAGGCCATCGGGCTTCCTATTTACAAGCTCAAGTTTGGCCACCACGGCGTCAACCACCCGGTGCAGGAGCTGGCGACGGGCAAGGTCAAGGTGACCAGTCAAAACCATGGGTTCGCCGTGGCTACGCCAGAGGACAAAAACGAGTTTCGGGTCGTGCGGCCGCAAGGAACCGTACGGGCCCGGGTGACCCACCGCAGTTTGTACGACGGGACGGTCGAGGGACTGGCGGTGCCCGCGCTGCAGGTGTACACGTACCAATACCACCCTGAGGCCGGTCCCGGCCCCCACGACGCTCGCGTTCATTTTGCCCGGTTTCTCGAGAGGATTGGTGCCTGATGCCCAAGCGGACCGACATCCACAGCATTCTCATCATCGGCTCGGGGCCCATCGTCATCGGCCAAGCGTGCGAGTTTGACTACTCGGGTTCGCAGGCGTGCAAGGCGTTGCGCAAAGAAGGGTACCGGGTCATCCTGGTCAACAGCAATCCGGCCACCATCATGACGGACCCGGAGCTGGCTGACGCCACCTACATCGAGCCCCTGACCGTCGAAGCTCTGACGGCCGTCATCGCGAAGGAGCGGCCGGACGCGGTGTTGCCCACGATGGGCGGCCAGACCGGTCTCAACCTGGCCTTTGCCCTGGCCAGGGCCGGGATCCTCGAGCGGTTTGGCGTCGAGCTCATCGGCGCGTCGGCGGAGGTGATCGAGCGGGCCGAGGACCGCCTGCTTTTCCGCGAGACCATGCAGGCAGCGGGGCTGGACGTGCTCCGCTCGGCCCTCGTTTCCACGGTCGAAGAAGCCGAAGCCTTCGCGGACGCGGTGGGTTATCCGGTGATCATCCGCCCGTCGTTTACGCTGGGCGGGACCGGCGGCGGCATCGCCCACCACCGGGACGAGCTCGTGCGCATCGTGCGGCGGGGCCTGGCGGACAGCCCGGTGCACTCGGTGCTGGTGGAGGAGTCGGCCCTGGGCTGGAAAGAGTTTGAGCTGGAGCTCATGCGGGACAAGGCCGGCAACGTGGTCATCGTCTGCTCCATCGAAAACCTTGATCCCATGGGCGTCCACACCGGCGACAGCATTACCGTGGCGCCTATCCAGACGCTGACCGACAAGGAGTACCAGGCCATGCGCAACGCGGCCATCACGTGCATGCAGGCCGTCGGCGTGGAAACCGGCGGTGCCAACGTGCAGTTTGCCGTCGAACCCCGCACCGGGCGCATGGTCATCATCGAGATGAATCCCCGGGTGTCCCGCTCGTCGGCGCTGGCTTCCAAGGCGACCGGGTACCCGATCGCCAAGATCGCGGCGCTGGTGGCCGTCGGCTACACCCTGGACGAGATCCCCAACGACATCACCAAGACGACGCCGGCCAGCTTCGAACCCGCCATCGACTATTGCGTGGTCAAGGTGCCCCGCTTTGACTTTGCCAAGTTTCCGGACGCCGACCGCACCCTGGGCACGCAGATGAAGGCCGTCGGCGAAGTGATGGCCATCGGCCGTACCTTTAAGGAAGCGTTGCAGAAGGCGATGCGCTCGCTGGAAACCGGCTGGCCGGGCCTGGTAGGCTTTGGGGAAACGGTCAGCGCCGAGCAGGCGCGCGCGTCCCTGCAGGTGGCGACTCCAGAGCGGCTGCTCGCGGTGGTCAGCGCGTTGCGGCTGGGGATTCCTGAAGAGGAGATCAGCGCCCTCAGCGGCATCGACCCGTGGTTCGTGGCGCAGATTGCGGAACTGGTTCAAGAAGAGGAGGCGCTCCGGGATGAAATCCGCCGGCAGGCAGGCGCGGGGACCGCACCACGTACGGCGGCCTCACCAGGCACGGCGGCGGCTGCCGCAGCAGGGGCACCCGCGGTAGGGACACCGG
>LZRQ01000269.1 GCA_002159155.1 Firmicutes bacterium ZCTH02-B6 | reverse complement strand
ATCCACGCCTTGGTCGCCATCCTGGCCAGCCTGCGCTCACCCGAGGGCAAGGTCCTGGTCAAAGGTTTCTACGACGGCGTGAGGCCGCTTTCCGACGAAGAGCGGGCCGACATCGCCCGGGTACCCTTTGACGAAAAGGAGTTCTTCGCCGGCGTGGGCGTGTCCGAAGGGTTCGGCGAACCCGGCTATTCGACGCTTGAGCGCCTCTGGGCCCGGCCGACGCTGGAGATCAACGGCATCTGGGGCGGTTTCCAGGGCGAGGGGACCAAGACGGTGCTGCCGGCGGAGGCCCACGCGAAGATCACCTGCCGGCTCGTCCCGGATCAGGAGCCCGAGCAGGTGCTGGACGCCATCGAAGCCCACATTCGCGCCCACACCCCGCCCGGCGTGACGGTGCGCATCACCAAGTTCCCCGGCTCGGCGCCGGCGTATCTCATGTCCCGGGACCACCCCATCTTGGCCAAGGCGGCCCAAGCGCTGCGGGAAGTATACGGCCAGGAGGCGGTGTATACCCGCACGGGCGGGACGCTGCCCGTGGCAGCCATGGTGAAGTCGATCCTCAAGACCGACTTCATCTTCTTCTCCTTTGGCGACCCGGACAACCAGGTGCACGCGCCCAACGAGTTCTTCCGGCTCGAGAGCCTGGACAAGGGCGCCCGATCGTACGTGCGGCTGATCAACAGCCTGGCCTAAGGACGAACACACCTTAGAGCGAGCGCGCGTTAGAGCCAGCACACGTGCGAGCGAGCATACCTTAGGGCAACGCTAACGAAACCGACCCCGCCGCGCAAGTCCCGTGGCCGACCTGCACCAAGCCGGCACGAATGCCGGCAGGCCGCGGCTGCCCGCGGGGCCGGTGTGTTTACCGCTCCGTGGTCGGCGCCCGGGTCATGAGGCGTTCCATGCCTACTTCCGGGCGTTCGCCTTCGTAAAGAACCCGGTACACCTCCGCGGTGATGGGCATCTCCACGCCGTACTTCTCCGCCAGGGTGTGTGCGGCCCGGGTGGTAGGGATCCCCTCTACTGTCGAGCCGATGGCGGCCACAGCCTCCCCCACCGTTTTTCCCTGGGCGATGGCGATGCCGGCCCGCCGGTTGCGGCTCAGGTCGCTGGTGCAAGTGAGCACCAGGTCGCCGAGACCCGACATCCCCGCAAAGGTCAAAGGGTCGGCCCCCATGGCTGCCCCCAGCCGGCCGATCTCGGCCAGGCCGCGGGTGATGAGGGCCGCCCGGGCGTTGTGTCCCATGCCGAGGCCATCGGACAAGCCGGCGGCGATGGCGATCACGTTCTTGAGGGCGCCGCCCAGCTCCACTCCCGTGACGTCGGTGCTGATCCACACACGAAACCGGGCGGTGTGCAGCACGTCCTGCACCGTGCGGGCCACTTGCTCGTCCCGGCTCGCCACCACCGTCCCGGCCGGCAACTCCCGGGCCACCTCCAATGCAAAGTTGGGACCGGACAAGACCGCCAGCCTCCGGGCCGCGTCAGGCAGCTCCTCGGCGATGACGCCGCTTGCGAGCGCCGCCCCATCGGGAGAAGAGATATCCTTCCCGTCGAAAAAAAGGGCCTTGACGGCGGAGAGCAGGATGGCGTTCCGGTTGAGCAACGGGGCCACGGCCCGGCAGATCGCCTGCAGGCCACTGCTGGCCGGAGCCAGCACGACCATGTCCGCCTCATCCAACGCCTCAGACAAGTCGGCCGTGCCCGTCACGTTGTCCGGAAACTTTACCCAGGGCAGCCGGGCAGCGTTTTCCCGCCGGGCCTGGAAATCCTCAGCCCCCCGCTGGGAGCGAAACCAAAGGCGCACCTCATGCCCCCGGCGCGCCAACGGCACAGCCAAGGCGGTGCCCCATTGACCGGCGGGTACGATGGCCACCTTTACGGGCATCCCGTCAACTCCCGCAGAAACCCCTTATCGGCGCTTACCAGCGCTCACCGCGGCGGCTCGAACCGGCGGGCGAAACCTTGCGTCAACCGGTCAACGACGATGGCCAAAGCTACGACGCTCAACCCGGCTTCAAACCCGCGGCCGACCTCGATGCGGTTGATGGACAACAGCACCTCCTGGCCGATGCCGCGGGCGCCGATCATGGACGCGATCACCACCATGGCCAAGGCCATCATGGTGGTCTGGTTGACGCCGGCCAAAATCGACGGCAAAGCCAGCGGCAGGCGCACTTCCTTTAGCATCTGCCAACGGCTGGCGCCGTACGCGATGGCCGCCTCCTGCACGCTGGCCGCCACCTGCCGGATCCCTAGGTCCGTCAGGCGGATGACCGGCGGCACCGAGTAGATGAGCGTCGCCAGCACCGCCGGCACTTTCCCCAGGCCAAACAACATCATGGCCGGGATCAAGTAGACGAAGCTGGGCAACGTCTGCATCGCGTCCAGGATCGGCGTCAGCGCCGCCCGCACCCGGTCGGATTCGGCCATGGCGACCCCGACGGGGATGCCGAGCACCAAAGCCAGCACCACCGACGTGATGATGATGGCCATCGTCTCCATGGCCAACGCCCACAGGCCAAACATGCCGATCATGAACATAAGCGCCATGAGGGCGAGGGCGCTGGTCCAACGCCGCAACAGCAGCCACGCCGCCACGCCGACCGCCGCGATGATGAGCCACCACGGCACCGCCCGCAGCACCGCTTCGATCTGAAGCAGTAGCCGCAGGACCGCCCCGCTGACCGCATCAAAGACCGCGCCGTACTCAAACAGCAGCCAATCCACCGCCCGGTCGATGGCCGGCCCGACGTGACGCTCAAGCTCCTTAGGAAACACGGCTGATCGACCCCCTGGAGCCGCTCGACTCGGTGGCTTGGATGTGGTCCCCGCCGGCCCCGTTGGCCAGCACGGGGGATCGGGCCTGCACGAACCGGCGCACGTAGTCGTTGACAGGGTTGTGGACGATCTCCCACGGCGTGCCCACTTGGACAAAGCGGCCGTCCTTCATGACTGCCATCCGGTCGCCGAGGCGGACCGCCTCATCCAAGTCGTGGGTGACAAACACGATGGTCTTTTTGAGCTCCCGCTGCAGCCGCACCAGCTCCTCCTGCATCTCCCGCCGGATGAGGGGATCTAGGCCGCTGAACGGCTCATCCCACAGCATGATGTCCGGGTCGTTGGCCAGTGCCCGTGCGATGCCCACCCGCTGCTGCATCCCGCCGCTCAAAGCGGCGGGATAACGGTCTTCCCAGCCCGCCAGGCCCACCCGGGCCAGGGCTTCCCTGGCCCGGGCGTAGCGCTCGTCCCGGGGGACACCCCGCAGCTTGAGCCCAAAGGCGGCGTTGTCCAGCACCGTGCGGTGCGGCAGAAGGCCATAGTGCTGAAACACCATTGCCACATGGCGCCGCCGGAATTCGGTGAGCTCCCGCGGGTTCATGGCCGTCACATCAAGACCGTTGCAGACGATCGTACCGGCGGTGGGCTCCACCAGGCGCAAGAGGCACCGGATCAGGGTCGACTTGCCGCTGCCCGAAAGCCCCATCACCACAAACAGCTCGCCCGGTGTCACCTCAAAGGAGACGTCCCGCACGGCAACCACCGCACCGGACCGCTCCGCACGGGCGAGGCGCTCGGGGTCGGTGACGTCGACCGAGA
>LZRQ01000268.1 GCA_002159155.1 Firmicutes bacterium ZCTH02-B6 | reverse complement strand
GGACGGGCGCGGGCCGGTAAGAAGTGCCTGCCGGGCGCCGTTACGGTCGCACCCGACGGGCTACACTATACGTAACGAAGGAAGGGGGTGGGCGACCGGTGGCCAAGCGCGTCCTCACGGTAAACCTCCGGCGGCGTCGACTCCTCGTTGCCCGGGCAAAAGGGGCACGTGGGCACAAAGTCAGGGCCGGCCGCCGGGGTCTCGCCCCCGGCGGCCGAGGATTGGGCGCCCGGGCGGCGCCCGCGTGCAGGCGCCACGATTACCCAGCGGCCCGTTGTTGGGTCTTGGCGCAGTTCGTGGCTCATCGGATCCTCATCCGATCCCCCGGCCAGCCTTCAACCGAGCTCGATCCGGGGCTTGTTTCCGTAATGGACGCCCAGGAAGGCCGTCAAGTACTCCCGCAGGTGGCGGGTGAGCAGGAAGTTCTCCCGCACGTGCTCCCGCGCCCGTTCGCCCATCTTGGCGCGCCGCTCCGGGTTCTCCAGCAGCCAGCGGATGCGCAGCGCGGCGCCTTCCGGCGAGTTGACGAGAAAGCCGGTTTCGTAGTCGATGACCTGGAGGCGGATGCCGCCCACATTGCCGCCGATGACCGGCTTGCGTTTCCACATGGCCTCTGACACCGTGAGGCCGAACCCTTCCTTGGTGGACTTCTGCAGCACCACGTCGGCTGCCCGCTGCAGCGCGTTGATGGTCACGTGGGAGTCGGGCGGCAGCACCAGCACGTGGACGTCCGGGTCGTCGCTCGCGGCTTCGCGTACCTCCGCGAGGACTGCCTCACCCTCGGGGTCGTCGGTCGCACCGCCGCCGACCAGCACCAGCTGCAGGCCGGGCACGTAACGGCGGGCCATGCGATATGCCTTGATCACGCCGACCGGGTCCTTAAAGCGGTCATAGCGGGACACCTGCAGGATGAGGGGCCGCTCCGGATCGAGCCCGAAGCGAGGATAGACCGACGCGACCTCCTCGGGGGAGAGGGCCCGGTTTTTTTCGCCCAGCGGGTCGATGCTGACCGGGATCACGTACTGCGGGTGCGGCAACGCCTGGGTAAACGCGGCCAGGGAGAAGATGCTCGCGTCGTAGGCTTCGACCCACTGGCGCACGTACCGCCACACTTGCCGCTGCGGGCGGCTGGCGTCGATGTGGCAGCGCCAGATCCACGTGCCCTTGCGGTTGCCGATGAACTTGAGGAGCGGCGCGGGCTGCGGGTCGTGGATCAGGACAAAGTCCGCGTCGGCGAGCTTGTCCTTGAGCTCGGCCGCGTTGCGCCGGTTGACCTCCTCATATTCCCTGAGCAGCCGCTCGGGGATGTCCACCGGGTCGCCCTGCAGGGCGTTGTGGAACGACTTGGTGCACTGGAAGAAGTCCGGCGTGCCGGTGATGACTTCCCACGTCGCGTCGATGCCGAGCTCCCGCATGAGGGGCACCATCTTATCGAGGATCTCGGCCACGCCGCCGCCGACGCGGGTCGAGTTGACGTGCACAAACTTTTTGCCGCGGAACGGCTCGGCCAGCCGCTCCAACTGCCGGATTGCCTGCTCGCCCACGACCGCGGCGTAGTCGGCCAAGGTGGGCTGCTTGACGGTTGCGGCAGCCTCAAGGGTCATTCCCGCTCACCTCCCAAATGCGCGGCGCAGAGGGCCGCCACCTTTTCCCGCAGCTCCGCCATGGTCAGCAGCTGCCAGTCCAGGGCTCCAAGCTCTCGGGCAAGGGCGCTCTCGCCCAAGCCCCACGCCGAGAGCCACGCCCGCAC
This sequence comes from Firmicutes bacterium ZCTH02-B6, assembly GCA_002159155.1. Taxonomy (GTDB): domain Bacteria; phylum Bacillota; class Limnochordia; order Limnochordales; family ZCTH02-B6; genus ZCTH02-B6. Next base: position 1,871 of record LZRQ01000268.1, on the reverse strand, counting down.
GTCGTCGAGGCGATCGGGCCGGCGCCGGCGGGCGTCGATGAGGTGGTAAAAGAGGCTGCCTGCGGACCACCAGCGCACCGACTCGGCCAATTGCTCGGGACGGTCGACGGTTTCGCCGGTGTCAAACACAACCAGCTGCGCCTGCAGGAAGTCGAAGCGCTGCCCGGGCTTGGCCCAGGGAACCATCTCCCGCTCGTCCAGGCGCTGCTCCACCAGTTCCAGCACGGCCTGGCGCAGTTCCTCAAGGTCGTCAAAGTCCGACGGGTCCAGCATCGAGAGCCGCTCGGCCAGCACCGGATCGTGCAGCGCGCCGTGGGCCCAGGCGGCGAAGTCGTTGGCAAACTCCAGCTCCGCCGAGCGGGCCTGCAGCCGGCTCAGCCAAAAGTGGCTGTAGACGCACATGGGATCGACGGCCGCCAGGTGTTCGCGGAGCTCGCGCAAGTTTTGGGCGTGGCGGCCCGTCGCGATGGTCACCAGCGAGCAGTCTTTGACGCGCAGCGGCGCAGGCGTTTCCAAGGCCTTTGCCGCGTCCGTGGGGTGCATCCGGACACTCCCTCCTCGTAGCCTTTAGGCACAACGGTGCAAGCGTTTCTACATTCAAATGACGGCTCCTTCCGGAAACCGAAGCGCCCCGGGGCAAGGCGGTGCCTTCCGCCGGGGCGTTTTGGAGGCGCTTTGTGTCCGGGGCGTTTTAGCGGTGGTTGTCTCAGTTTCAGGAGCGCTCAGGCGGAGTATCGGGCTGCTGTGATGGCGATGGCGGCTCGTCAGCCGGCGGCGGTACGGGTATTCCCGCCGCGTTTGGCTCTCGCTCTGTCCGCAGCTGATGCGGGGGAACGGTGCCGGCAGGCTGCTCGATGGTCAGCAGCTGCCACGGGTTGACGCGGCGCTTGACTTGGCGACCGCAGGCGATGACGGCCACCAGGCCGTCGGTTGTTTCCACCCGGAACCGGTGCTGGCGCACGTAGCCTTCATGGGAGAGGCGGCGCCCTTGCTCGAGCACGCGGGCCACCTGGTAAGTGCGCCCCCGCCAGCGGAAGCGGCCTGGGCACGCGGGGCCTCCGCCCGCCAGGCCGCCCGGGCTGATGGTCTGGAGATCAACTTCGATAGGTTCGCCGACAAACCGGCCCTTGACGTCCAACGGTCATCACCTTGCGCCCGGCCCCGCGGTGGCGGGCGGCCGCGCCGTGGCGGGCGGCCCCACCGTGGCGCCCGGTCCGGACGGCCCACGGCTACTCGCCGTACGGGATCCAGATGTTCTTGATCTGGGTCGCCGCCCGGAGGAACTCCTGGCCGGCGCCCTGCTCCCGGTCAAACCAGTCCCGAGGCTGGCCGTGATTTACCCAGGTGCGCTTGAGGTTGCCGGCGGACGCCCGTTCCACCATGGCGCTGCCTTGGGCGGTACCGAAATACCACACCGCGTCGACGTCGGCGTGCTCGGCCAACACCCGCACGAGGCTGTCGCGGGCGCCCGTTACGATGTTGATGACGCCGCCGGGGACGTCGGACGTGTCAAACACCTGATAAAGGTCCGTGGCCGCCAAGGGCCAGCGCTCCGACGGCACCACCACCACGCTGTTGCCCATGGCGACGGCCGGCGCGACCAGGGACACGAAAGCCAGCAACGGGTACTCGTCGGGGCAGCCGATGCCGATGACGCCGATAGGCTCGGGAATGGCCAGGGTGATGTGGCGCTGGACGGTGCGATGGACCATGCCGTCGTGCTTGTCCGCCCAGGCGGCGTAGGTAAACCAGCGCTCGACGGCGGCGTCCACTTCCCGCAGGGCGCTGTTTTGGTCCTGGCCGGTCATCGCCACAAGGCGCGCGGCAAACTCCGCCCGCCGGATGTTCAAGTTTTCGGCGATGTAATACAG
>LZRQ01000267.1 GCA_002159155.1 Firmicutes bacterium ZCTH02-B6 | reverse complement strand
GCCCTGCAGGCCCACGAGCACCGCCAAGGCCAGCCCCCACAGCGCCGTGAAATCGACCAGCCGTTTCCTCATCGCCGCATACCTTGTCATCGCCGCATCCCTCGCCTCAGCCCATCATCGCAGCTGTCCCAGCCGTGTCCCCGCCCTGCCCGGAGGAGGCCCACGGGGACAGCACCACAGGTAACTGACTACGCTCGCGAACCATACCGGACCTTCCCGGCGGCCAAACCATCCCTCCCGCGGTTGACACTGTCCGGACGATGGTGTAGAGTGAAACCGGATACCCACACCGGGTATATGTATCGACCCGGCGTGCGAAGGTGGTGCGCGGTGACATCCTATCATAAGGACAAAGAGGCCCTCCTCAAGCGCCTGCGCCGCATCGAAGGACAGGTGCGGGGCATCCAACGCATGGTGGAGGACGACAAGTACTGCGTCGACATCCTCGTCCAGATCGCGGCCGCGCGGGCGGCGCTGGACCAGGTGGGCCTCATCCTGCTGGAAGATCACACGCGCGGGTGCGTCGCCCGGGCCATCAAGCAAAGCGAGGGCGACGCCGACGCCGCCATCACCGAGCTGACGGACGTCCTTAGGCGGTTCCTCCGGTGACGGACGGCGGCGGCGACCCCGTAAAGCGCCAAAAGCAGGCAGGTGGCGGATGATGACGGGCAACAGCACAGGCGACACCGGAGTCGAGAACAAGGCTATGGGTGGAGGCGAGAACAGGGCTGCGGGTATGAACGAGGCTGCGGGTGCAATCGCCAACGTGGCTGGGGGCGGAGCCGCGCCCACCAAAGCCCCGGCCCATGTGTCCGCCCATACGGCGGCCCGCGTTTCCCTGAACGTGCGGGGCATGACGTGCGCCGCGTGCGCAGCCCGCATCGAAAAGGGGTTAAACCGGCTGCCCGGGGTGCAGGAAGCCACCGTCAACCTGGCCACCGAGCGGGCGTCGATCAGCTACGACCCGGCCCAGATCCAGCCCGAGGCCATGGCGGCCAAAATCCGCGACTTAGGCTACGACGTCGCGGTCGAGCGCGTCCAATTGAGCATTGTCGGCATGACGTGCGCCAACTGCGCGGCCCGCATCGAGCGGGGTCTCAACAAGTTGCCCGGCGTCACGGCAACCGTCAACTTTGGCGCGGAGACCGCCCACGTCACCTACGTGCCCGGCCTCGTCGCCCCTGGCGACCTGGTCCGCCGCGTCAAGGAGCTCGGATACGAGGCGTTCCTGCCCCGAGAGGACGACACCGAAGCGGAGAGATCGGCCCGCGCCTCGGACCTTGTGCGCAAGCGGCGGCTCCTGGGCTTGTCCGCCGGGCTGTCCTTGCCGCTGCTTTTGGCTATGATCGGCCACATCCTCCACATTGACAACCCTGTCATCCACTGGCTTTCCAACGGCTGGGTGCAACTGGCCTTGGCGACGCCGGTCCAGTTTTACGCCGGGTGGCAGTTCTACGTGGATTCGTACTACAACCTCAAAAACCGCTCGGCCAACATGTCGGTGCTGGTGGCCCTGGGCACGTCAGCCGCGTACTTTTACAGCCTGGCCGCGGTGCTCTTCCCTGCCCTCGGCATCGACGGCTTGTACTTTGAAACCAGCGCCATCCTCATCACCCTCATCCTCCTTGGCAAGCTTTTGGAAGCGCAGGCCAAGGGGCGCACGTCCGCGGCTATCAAGAAACTGATGGGGTTGCAGCCCAAGACGGCCCGGGTAGTGCGCGGCGGTGCCGAGGTCGATGTGCCCATTGCCGAGGTGCAGGTGGGTGACGTCATCGTCGTGCGTCCCGGGGAGCGTATCCCGGTGGACGGTGTCGTGCTCGAGGGCCGCTCGACGGTGGACGAATCCATGATCACGGGCGAGAGCATGCCTGTCGAAAAGGGCCCGGGCGATGAGGTCGTAGGCGCCACCGTCAACCGGCACGGCACCTTCCGCTTCCAGGCGACCCGCGTCGGCAAGGACACGGCCCTGGCCCAGATCATCCGGGTCGTGGAGGAGGCGCAAGGGTCCAAGGCCCCCATCCAGCGCCTGGCGGACGTGGTCTCCTCCTACTTCGTCCCCGCGGTGGTCGGCGTCGCAGTCGTCACCTTTGTGGCCTGGTACGCGTCGACGGGCGATCTCACCCGGTCGCTGCTGAACATGACCGCGGTGCTTGTCATCGCCTGCCCATGCGCCCTTGGCCTCGCAACCCCCACGGCCATCATGGTCGGAACGGGGCTCGGCGCCGAGCACGGCATCCTCTTTAAGGGCGGCGAGCACCTGGAGCGCACCCATCAGCTGGACGCCGTCGTCCTGGACAAGACCGGCACCATCACCAAGGGAGAGCCGGAACTCACGGACATCGAGACCACAGAGGGGTTTGACCCCGGCCAGGTGCTCTCGTGGGTGGCGGCGGCCGAGCGGGGCTCGGAGCACCCGCTGGCGCAAGCCATCGTGGCGGCCGCCGAGCGCCGCCGCATGACCCTGGCCGCGGCCCACGACTTCGAAGCCATACCAGGCCACGGCATCCGGGCGGTCGTCGACGGCAAGACGGTGCTCGTGGGCAACCGCAAGCTCATGCGCGACAACGGGATCGACCCCGCGCCGCTGGAGGACGTCCTCGAGCGCCTGGAGGAAGAGGGCAAGACCGCCATGCTGGCCGCGGTCGACGGCCAGCTGGCAGGCGCGGTGGCCGTGGCGGATACGGTCAAGGAGTCGTCGGCGGAGGCCATCGCCATGCTGCGCCGCATGGGGCTGCGAGTCATGATGATCACCGGCGACAACCGGCGCACCGCCCGGGCCATCGCCCGACAGGTGGGCATCGCGGAGGAGGACGTCATGGCCGAGGTCCTGCCTGAGGAAAAAGCCGGCGCCGTCCAGCGCCTGCAGGCGCAGGGCCTCCGGGTGGCCATGGTGGGCGACGGGATCAACGACGCCCCGGCCCTGGCCGCCGCGAACGTGGGGATCGCGATCGGCACGGGCACCGATGTGGCCATTGAGGCCGCCGACGTCACCCTCATACGGGGGGATTTGCGGGGCATCGTGGCGGCCATACGGCTGAGCCGGGCGACCATGGGCAAGATCCGGCAAAACTTGTTCTGGGCGCTGATCTATAATTCGCTGGGAATCCCCTTCGCCGCCCTTGGGCTGCTGAACCCTATTATCGCCGGTGCCGCCATGGCCCTGAGTTCCGTGTCGGTGGTGACCAACTCCACCCTCCTGCGGCGCTTCAATCCGGAATCGGGGTTCAAGTCCGCGCCGGAAACCGGGGGCAACGAGCCAGCGCTGCAAGCAGCGGAAGTTTGACGCTGCACGAATGGGCAAATCGCCCGCCCGTCCTCGCGGCTACGCGGCCGGGCCGGGATGAGACAGGAGGCAGGAACAATGGAAACCAAGGTGCTGAAAATCTCGGGCATGAGCTGCCAGCATTGCAAGATGGCGGTCACCAACGCCCTCAAGGGTGTCGCCGGCGTCGAGTCGGTGGAGGTGGACCTCTCGGAGGGCAAGGCCACCGTCCGCTTTGACCCGGCGGTGGCGACGGACGAGGCCATGCGGGCGGCCGTGGAAGAGGCCGGCTACGAGGTGGTGGGCGGCTGAGCCAGCCGCCCGCCTTTCCGGCTGGTTGACCTCCCGGGCTCGGCTGCCGGCGGGCGCGCCCGTGACCGGATGCA
>LZRQ01000266.1 GCA_002159155.1 Firmicutes bacterium ZCTH02-B6 | reverse complement strand
GCCCCTGGGTGACCGCGACGGCGTCGATGTCGGAAAGCGTCACTCCTGCCTGCCGCAGAGCCTCGTCAATTACGGGCAAGAGCAGCTCCACGTGGCGCCGGGAAGCGATCTCCGGCACGACCCCTCCAAACCGCTGGTGCAGTTCCATCTGGGACGCGATCACATTGGACCGGATGCGCCGGCCCGCTTCGACGACCGCGGCTGCCGTTTCGTCGCAGCTGGTTTCGATGCCAAGGATCAGGTCCAGTCCCAAGGTCGTCACAAGTCCTTCCACATGATGATCGCGTCCTCGTTGTTGTCCCGGTAGTAACCTTTGCGGATGCCGGCGCTGACGAAGCCGATGTCCTCGTACAACCGCTGGGCGACGATGTTGGATACCCGCACCTCCAGCGTCATGCGCCTCGCCGCGCAACTGCGGCACAAGTCCGCCGCGGCCTCCAAGAGACGCCGGCCGATGCCCCGCTGGCGGTAATCGGGGTGCACCGCGACGTTGGTGATGTGCCCTTCACCGGCGATGATCCACATCCCGATATAGCCAACGACGCGCGGCCCGGCCTCGGTTTTCAGCCGGGCCACCATGTAGTGGGCGCGGTCATTGTCCAAGAGCTCCGACACAAATGCGGCCCGAGACCAGGGCGTGGGAAAAGACCTCCGCTCAATCTCGATCACCGCGTCCACATCGTCGAGGGTCATCGGTTCGATGAAGATGGGGAGGGGTGCTTGGCTGCCCACTTTCGTTCCGCCTCCGACTCTCGCAGGTACAACGGCACCAGCGCGGCCGGGTCGTCCTGCCGCCCCTGCCGCAGGCGCCAGGCCCCCAAGGCGGCCACCGCAGCGCTGCGCAGCGTGCGCAAGCCGGCCGGCGGGCGGACTGCCCGGGCACCAAGGCGTTGCACCGCCGCCTGCCAGTGCGCGTCGACCCCGTCACCGACGAAAACGACGCGCTCACCAGTGGCCAGGCTGTCTACCTCATCCAGCCACTCGTCAAACGCTCGTAGTTGAGCGCCGAGCACCTGGACCGGCCAGCCGCCCTCAAGCCGGTAGGCCGCGCAAAAGACATGTCCATGGCGGGCGTCAATGGCCGGGCAGAGCAACCCGTCGGCGCCGCTGGCTTGGTAGGCCATAGCCTCGAGCGTCGGTACGCCGGCCAACGGAGCCCCCCAGGCGTAGCTCAACGCTTTGGCGGTCACGACACCGATGCGCAGGCCGGTAAAAGAACCCGGCCCCAGCGCGACCGCAATGCCGTCGACACCGGCGGCCGCGTCCCACCCGGCATCGCCCATGACCCGTTCCAGTGCGGGCATGAGCCGCTCGGCGTGGGTGGTCCGCTGCAGGTTCAACGTGTACTCCCCCACTAGGCGGTCGCCCTCCAACAAGGCGACCCCGCCGGTGGCGGTGGATGTATCGAGGCCGATGACCCGCATCAGCCGGTCTCTCCCTCCCATGCGGCGCGCAAGCGCGCAACGAGCGCCTGGCTGCCGTCGCCTGTCCCGGCAAAGGTGATGCGCCGCACAGCGGGATCGCCGGCGTCCGGCGCCAGTTCGACTTTCAGATGGTCCGGAGGCAAATAGGCACGCACCCGCTCTCCCCACTCCACCACGCACACGCCCTGCGCGTCGAAATACTCGTCGGGGCCCAGCTCCGCGAACTCCCGCGGGTCATCTAACCGGTACGCGTCGAAGTGGTAAACGGGCGTCTCACCCGGGTATTCATGGACCAGGGCAAACGTAGGGCTGCTGACCACGGCCGGATCAACGCCGAGACCCTGCACAAAGCCGCGAGTAAATGTTGTCTTGCCGGCCCCCAGCGGCCCCGTCAAAGACACCACGGTGCCAGGGGCGACCAGCGTGCCGAGCAGGCGCGCCAAACGCTGGGTTTCGGCCTCCCCCCGCACCGTCACCGTCCACATGGACACCCTCCTGCTCCCAGAGTTTTCCCCAGGGGAGGCTTTCGGTCCCGCTGAAACCTTTCCTGCCGCTGCAGCCGCCGTGCCCGGGCCATGAACACATTCACACTGCCGAGGGGTTAAAGAGATGAGGTTATCCAGCTGCCGCCGGCGCCGGGGGTTCGCCGGTCAGGCCGCCGCACGCCCGCAGCACCGACCGCAGTTCGCCCAACGGGAAGGGCTTGCGCAGGACGGCGGCCGCACCTGCCGTCTTGGCTTCCTCCTCGAGCTGGTGCAGCGCGAGGCTGGTCATGAGGACCACCGCGGCCCGGTGCTGGATCTCTTCCTTGAGGATGCGCGTCGCCGTAAGCCCGTCGAGGATTGGCATGCGCACATCCATCAGTACCACGTCCGCGTCGTGGGCCTCCACGAGCTTGAGAGCGGCCGCCCCGTCGCCCGCTTCGCCGACGACGACGAACTCGGGGCAATGCCATTCGATGTACATGCGCACGGCGCTGCGGACAGCCGGGTCGTCATCCGCCAGCACCAGGCGCGCCGGGGCTTGCGGGTCGGAAAACAAGCCGGGTTTCCCCCTCAGCGCTGAGCTTGCCCTCTGGCCGTGCGGCCGCAAACGCCGGAACCACCAAAAGTCATCCACAAATTCGCCATGTATCGTCAAAAATCCTTTAAATGGCGAACATATGATATTATTTCCGAAGGAATTTTCGCTATCCCGCTAGCGTCCCTGCGCCGTCAAGCCCGCCGCGCTGCGCACCGCCGCGAGGAAACCCGCAAACAGGCGCCGCTGCACCGGATCTCGCGATGCCATACGCTCCGGGTGCCACTGAACGCCGACAGCGAAGCGGTGCCGTTCGCTTTCAATTCCCTCGATGACACCGTCCGGCGCATGGGCGACGTCCCGGAAACCAGGGGCGACCGCCAGCACCGACTGGTGGTGAAAGCTGTTGACCGCTACGCTTGTCGCGCCCAGGAGCGCATGCAGCCTGGTGCCACCGGCCACGGCCACCGTGTGCGTCGCTTCCCAGTCGGGGGCGGTCTGCTGGTGGAGCAAGGCCCCCGCAACCTGGCTCCTGATATCTTGCACCAGCGTCCCTCCGGCTGCCACGTTGAGGACCTGTACGCCACGGCAGATGCCGAGCACCGGTATGTCCCGCTCAAGCGCGATGCGCGCCGCCACCACGTCCAGCGCGTCCCACTCGCGATCCACCTTACCCAAAGCCGGGTGGGGAGCCTGACCGTATAGGGCTGGGTCGACGTCGACGCCTCCGGTGAGCAACAGGCCATCGATCCGCTCCAAGCAACGGGCCAAAAGCTGCTCGTCCCACGTGGGCGGGATGAGGATGGGAACTCCCCCCGCTTCCACCACGGCGCGGATGTATGGGGTTCTCACAAACCAGCGGTCATGTCCGCCGTCGGTATCGTGCCCGCACGTGATACCGATGACCGGCGCATCCACCTGCCCCACGCCCTCACCCCCGTGCTGCCATTTATGCGCCTGCCAAGGCCTCGGTGCCGGTGGCCTCCGCCACGGCGGCCAAGAGTTCCCGGCGCTGCCGGCGCAAGCCGTGGGCCGTCGCCACATCGACAGCGCGGAAAGTGACCCGGTCACCCGGCGCAGCCTGACCAAGAAAGTCCATGTCCGCCGAGATAACCGTCGCGATCTTGGCATAGCCCCCCGTCGCCTGCCGATCGCCGAGCAGCACAATAGGCTGCCCGTCGCCGGGAACCTGGATGGAACCGGGCGCGACGCCCTCCGACAAGATGTCCGCACCAGACCGGTGCACTAGCTTTGGCCCAGACAAGCGCAGGCCCATACGGTC
>LZRQ01000265.1 GCA_002159155.1 Firmicutes bacterium ZCTH02-B6 | reverse complement strand
GTACGAGGTAATGGGGACTACACGGGACGATGCGGCCGGCGAAGCGTTGGACAAGGTGGCCCGCATCTTGGGCCTAGGCTATCCGGGCGGGCCCGCCATCGACCGCCTGAGCCGGGGCCGGAACCCGCAACGGATCGATTTCCCCCGGGCCATGCTCGACGACGGCTACGAGTTCAGTTTCAGCGGCCTTAAGACCGCCGCGGTGCAGCGCCTAGAGCGGGCACGCCGCCAGGGGGAAACCGTGGATGTGGCGGACTTTGCCGCCGCGTTTCAAGAGGCGGTGGTGGACGTGCTGGTCACAAAGGCGCTGCGGGCTGCCCGCGACCGAGGCGTCCGCCGGCTCATCATTTCTGGCGGCGTCGCCGCCAACAGCCGCCTGCGCGAGCGGCTCCTGGCCGAAGGCGGGGAAGCGGGTCTCCAGGTGTACTGGCCGCCCCTTGAGCTGTGCACCGACAACGCCGCCATGATCGCCGCGGCCGGTTACTTCCGGCTACAGGCGGGCGAGCGGTCTCCCTTGTCGCTCAACGCCGAGCCCAGCTTGCGGTTGCGGTGAGGTGCCGGTCGGAGGCGGGGCCGGACGCCCAAAACGCGCGGCAGGAATTCCCTCCCGGCGACGGGAAACGTGTAGGCAGCATGACGGGGAGAGATGGACGGGACGGGGAGTGCGGGACGGGAGGGTCTGAAGCAAATGTCGCAAGCAGGCGTTCCCACGGCCCAGGGGCCTGGGCCTTCCCCGGCCGCCGACCGACGCAGCCGCGCCGGCTGGGCGGTGGCTGCGGTTTTGGCCCTGTTGGTATCGCTGGGATTTTGGTATTACTGGAACAGCCGGGTGACGGTCATCGGCCAGCAGGAAAGCGTCAACGTGTTGGCGTTGGGGCTAGGGGCCGACGGGCTGGACGCAGTCACGGTGGTGTCGTTTAACCCGGTGACGCAAGCGGTGGCCGCCGTCGTGCTGCCGGTGGACACCCGGGTTTCAGCGGGGCAGGAACCGCAGCGGCTCACGGACGTCTACGCCGCCGAGGGGGCGGCGGGGCTGGCTCGTGCCGTCGAGGGCGCACTGGCCGCCCCGGTGCATCACACCGTCCAGGTGGACTTTGACGGCTTTGAGGCCCTCGTGGACCTCTTAGGCGGCGTGACGGTGCAGGTGGAGACCGACATCGTCTACCGCAATGCCGACGGCGAACCCGTGTTTCACCTGCAGCCGGGCACGCACCGGCTGACGGGTGAACAGGCCCTGCTCTTCATACGCTACAAGGGCGACCATCTGGAGGATGAAAGCCGCCGGGTGGAGCGGCAGTGGCGCTTTTTGACCGCCCTGGCTCGGCAAGCGCGCGCGAGCCTCGACTGGCAGCGGGTGCAGGGCCTGCTACAGCTGGCCGTCCGCTACGTACAGACCGACATGGATCTTGCCGAGGTCACGCGTCTCGCCCAGTTTGCCTGGCAGGTGGAAAAGGAGATAGCCTTGCATCTGGCGCCCGGGCAAACCGAGGACGGGCAATGGGTGCTGGACGCGGACCGGCTGCGGGCCTTGAGCGAAACGCTGTTTTACAACCCAAGCTGGGTCGCCGCCCGGCGCTAGAGGGAGGAGTCATGGGTGAAGTTTTTCATCGACACGGCCAACGTCGATGAGATCCGGACCATCAACGACTGGGGCATCTTGGCTGGTGTCACCACCAATCCGACGTTGGTGGCCAAGGAAGGCCGGAACTTCGAAGAGGTTATCAAGGAGATCTGTTCCATCGTGGACGGCCCGGTGAGCGCGGAGGTGCTCGCCACGGACGCTGAGGGCATGATCCGCGAAGGCGAGATCTATGCCGGTTGGGCCGACAACGTGGTCATCAAGGTGCCGTTGACGGCCGAAGGGCTCAAAGCCACCAGCGCCCTGGCCAAGAAGGGTATCAAGACCAACGTCACGCTCATCTTTTCGCCCAATCAGGCGCTGATGGCGGCCCGGGCCGGGGCGTCGTACGTGAGCCCGTTTCTTGGGCGCCTCGACGACATCAGCTACGACGGCATGCAACTGGTGCGGGACGTGGTGGAAATCTTTTGGACCCACGACATCGACACCGAAGTGATCGCGGCGAGCATCCGTCATCCGTTGCACATGGTGGAGGCGGCCAAGGCTGGCGCGCACATCGCAACCGCCCCGTTTAAGGTGTACCAACAGATGCTCAAGCACCCGTTGACCGATATCGGTATTCAGCGGTTTATGGAGGACTGGCAGAAAGCGCAGGCGGAGCTGAAGGCACGGTCCTGACGGCCGTTTCTCTTGGCTTGTTGGTTCCCGATGGTTTAGCCTCGGCGGCGCACCCAGCGCACACCGAGCCGCCCGTCGGCCTTGCGGACGATGCGCAACGGCCCCAGCGCCAGCAGGGGCCGTTCGTATTCCAATACCTTGCGGCCGATCTTGACGCCGGTCCGACGCAGCTGCCGGGAAGGCTTGGGGTCCGGCGGGAGGTACGTGACGCGGTCAGTCCTGGAGTCGGTTTGGCCCGCCGGGTCCGGGCTGGTGCCCGGCAGGCCGTCGGTTGTCCGCTCACTGCTGGGCATCGGTCTCTCTCCGCACCCATTCGTAACGTGGCAAAAGGTCAGCGGTGAACGCGTCCACCGCCTTTTTGATGGCCTCTTCCCGTGCCTTGGGGATATCCCGCCGGTGCGTCGAAGGCAGCGCCGACCGCGGCGGCGGGTCTGCGCTCCACCAGAGGAGCTGGCGCACGTCGGTCACCTCGCCGGTGCGCTGGCCGTTCCAGCGGTGGACGACGGCGCCCGTGTGGACGTTGACGAGCTGCGCCTGCATTCCTACGGTGACCGAGGTCCTTTGGTCAACGCGCCAGTTGACCCCTGCCTCGGGCTGGCCGCCCCGGGAGGGATAGGGAACGTCGAGGGCGACGTCCTCGAAGTAGTAATCGGCGATGCCCACGATGAAGCCGTCCGCGCCCAGTTCGGCAGCGATCTCCCGGGCGATGGGGCCGCCTGTCACTTGGCGGCTGTCGACGCGCCACTCGGCCATGACCGACTCCACTTGCTCCGGTGGGATGACCTGGTACCAGCCGGAATCCCGCAGGCTGCGCAGCACCCCATCGGTGAAGGCGCGGGCAAGGCCGGGATCGGAGCTCATGGGGACAAACGGAAAGATCGCCACGACCGATATCCCCGTCACGTCGGCGCGAGGAGGCCGCAGCACCTGTTCGTAATCTCCCGTGCAGCCGGCCAAGGCCACGGCCAGGAGCAAGAGCGCCGGAAGCACCACCGCGCGGGCCCTTCGCCTCGTGTTTATCACCGGGTTTCCCCTCTTCCTAAGATCGATCTACACTGAGAGTGTCTTCTCGCCGGTGTAAAAGGATACCTTCTGTGGCTACCGGCGAGTCCTGACCGCCGGGAGCCTGTGCCAGATGGGCCGCGCGGGCGTCAACCAGGAGGGATGCGCCGTGGACGGTTTTACCCACCTCAACGAGCGAGGCTTGCCCCGCATGGTGGACGTGGGCCGCAAAGAGGAGACGGACCGGGAGGCGGTGGCCCGCGGCCGCGTGCGGACGACACCGGCGGTTGTGGCCGCGATCCGCGCAGGCCGCGTCAAGAAAGGCGACGTCCTGTCCGTGGCGCAGGTGGCGGGTATCATGGGCGCCAAGCGGACGGCCGAGTGGATCCCGCTCTGTCACCCGCTACCGTTAACCGGCGTCGACCTCGCGTTTGAGCTGGACGAAGCCAGCGGCACCATCGACATCGAAG
>LZRQ01000264.1 GCA_002159155.1 Firmicutes bacterium ZCTH02-B6 | reverse complement strand
GCTTCGGCGGCATTTGTTCACGGCGGGAGTGTCCACCAAGGGTCGGTACGAGGCGGGCCTCGGCTTGTTGCTGTCCCAGCGGATTTTTACGGAAACCCATGGTGGGCGCATCTGGTTCCGCTCCGAAGAGGGGGCCGGCACCACCTTCTACGTCGACTTGCCGCTGGCGTCGTCATCCGCAGGGACAGCTGGGCCGGACGGGTGACATACCGCGCTGTGTACGAGGAACCGCCTGCGGTGCTGTGGTAAGGTAATGGTACCGATGGAGACGTCGACGGGAGGTTGTAGAATGGCACGCAGAGCAGCACCCGCGGACAACGGGGCTAAAACTTTCTGGGACGCCGAGGACCTGATCGGCCAGGTCGCGAAAAACGATCGCGGCGAAGTCATCCAGGTCCGGCGGACGGAGAAGTCCGGCCGCGCGTACGTGGACGTACGTGTCTTTTATCCTGGCAACGACGGCGAACTCTTGCCGGGCAAAGGCATCGCGCTGCCCGCTGATCTCGCCGACGAAGTGGCGGGGTTGATCTTGCAGGCGACCGAGGCGGTGCGTCGCTAGAGACGAAGAGTCGTACGGGGACGCAAGGTTGTACCGTTAGCCTTGCGCCCCCTCCGGTCTTGCGGGCACCAGGCGCACGACCGCCACCTCCGGCGGGCAGAACAGACGCCCCCGCACGGAGCTGGTGCCGATACCTCTCGAGACGAACATCTGGGTACGGCCGCGCCCGAACAGTCCGGCACCGAAGCGGCCTCGCCGGGTGTTGGTCCAAAGTGGACGGCCACCGGGAAGGCAAATCTGTCCTCCGTGGGTGTGGCCGGCGAGGACCAAGTCGACCCCGGCCTGACTCGCGGTTTCCAGCACATCAGGGGAATGCGCCAGTAGGATCAAGGGTTCTCGGGCGTCGCCTGCCGAGGGCGGGACGTGTGCCAAGGCCTCGTTCAGGTTGTCGCGGCCCGTGTGCGGGTCATCGACGCCGGCGATGCGGATGCGGTGACCGCGGTGGCGGATGGCGTCTCCCGAATTGATGAGAACCCGCACCCCGGCCCGCGTCAAGTCGTGCACGAGCGCTTGCGTGTTGACGCGACGGCCGTGGTCGTGGTTGCCCAAGACGCCGTAAACCGCCCGATCGCGCCCTATCTCCATGAGGAGCGGGATCAGGGCACCCGCGGCGTTCGGGTCGCCGAGAAAGTCCCCCGTGATCACCAGGATGGGCGCTGGCAGCGAGCGCACGGTGCGGACCAGGTCCTGCTCAAAAGGGCCGTAACCGCGCAGATGCAGGTCGGACAATTGGATGATGGTGAGACCGTCCAAATCCGGCGGCAGGCCGTGGATCGGGATCTCAACCCGCGTCACTGAGAGCGTGTTGGCCTCCGCCCACGCCCGCAGTGCCAGATAGGCAACGCCGGCGGCCCCGGCCGCCAACAGCCACAGAAGCATAGGTTTCAACGCCTTCCCGCGCTGGCCGGCCCACCCCGGCCAGCCGTTTTTTCAGGGACAGTTACGGGTATGCCTGTTGGTCAAACCAGCGTTCAAACAGGCGTTCGAAATCCGCAGGGGGCAGGCGGTTGCCGTAGATGAAGGCTTGGGCAAAGCCAGGCCCCAAACCGGCTTCCGCCGAGGGGGCGAGCACAGCGGCGGTGTGGAGAGTGGCCGCCGTGCCCTGCCGCTGCTCAGCCGCCAGCCGCGCCCACAGGTCAAAGATGGTAAACGACCCGCGGGACGCTTCCCGCAGCTCTACGTCCAGCAGCAAGGCGACGAGGGGGGATTGGAAAGACAACACCCGCTGCGCCGCGTGCGACGGTGGCGTCTCCAAGGCCGACGCCACCAGCGACGGCCACGCGGGGCCGGCGTAATGCAATCCATTGGAGTGCAGTGCCCGCAGGCTTTGGAACATGTCGTCAACGGTCAGAAAGCCCGTGTCAAAGAGCAGAGCCAGTCCGCCGTAGTCGGCCAGCCCGGCCTTAAACCAGCGGGCGTCCGGCGCCAGGCGCAGGGTGCGGTCCACGAACCAGCCCACCATGTCCCTAGCTGCGTGCTTTCGCCACCAGGTGAGGGTGCCCGTTCCGACCCAATGGACGATCGTGTGATCCCCGGCCGTCTGGCTGACGATCAAGGGATTGAGCCGCAGCGCGCCAGGATAGCGCAGCACCGCCAACGTGAGGTCCGAAGGCGGCCCGACCACTCCCTTGTTATCCAGGCTTTCCAGCATGGCCTGCACCGACCAGGCAAGCTGTGCCGGCTCCCATGGGGGGTCGTTGGAGACGATGAGCGTCAGTTGGCCAGCGGGCAGCGGGTAGCGTGTGATGTTCAATTGTCCCAAAAGAAAGACCGCTTCTTCCCCGGCGGCCAGCGTAACCGCTTGATCGCTGTCGACGGTGCCGCGTCCCCCCATGACGGCTCGCCACCCGGCAGGTAGGTGCAACCGGATCTCCTTGGCCCGCTCCTCGTCTCCCGCCAGCTCCACCAAGACGTCACGGCCTACGAGCCAGACCGCGTCTTCGCTACGCACGGATGAAACGTCGCCGCCTGGCCAGGTCGAGGGGCTCCAGACGGACGGTGAGAGGTTGAGACGATAGGCAACGAGCACGTCCGCGGCTCCTCGCGTCTCGACGTGGACGTACCCGCTGTCCAGCCGGCGCACCGCCAGATCAGTGCCGTCGATGGTGCGCGCCGTCAGGGACTCGACCCGCGCGTTGGCGCCCGTCGCAGGGAAGTACAACTCAAGTGGAGCAGGGACGGCAGGTATGTACACTTCGATGTCCACAGGGCTTCCGGGGTCAGGACCGATCGATACGGTGTACCGTACAGCGGCCTCTGCGGCGCTCACCGACGGGCCAAACATACCCATCGCACCTGCGGCAATCAGCATGATTCGCAGCAGCGCCGGCAGCCACCGGCACCCGGCCCACAAAAACACCCCTGCACCCCCGATAGCCGTCCGATGGGCCATGCTCCTATTGGTCCATCGACTCCCGATCCTTAAAACATGTTCGGATCCGTATGCAACTAATCCTCTTCTAGGTCCATGGCCGCCGTTTGCCCCGGGCTGTTGGGCCCGTCGGCGCCTAAGCGTCGGAAATGGCGAGAAGGAGAGCTCGGAATGCAGTAGTATAATTGCTTATAACGCTTTGTTGGTATTTTGCTTCCGATGTCAGTCTGTTAGTCCTCTTTTTCTTCAGATTGCCGCTGAGGTGGGGTGTGAATGGATCAGAATGGGAGGCAACGAGTTGCCGTTATCACTGGGGCGGCCTCGGGTTTCGGAAAGGCCATCGCGCAGCGATTCGCAGCCGATGGCTACTGGATCGGCCTGCTCGACCGCAATAGGGAGGCCGCCGAGTCCGCCTTGGAAGAGCTCGGTGGCGGCAGCCGCGGGGCGGTGCTCGTTGCGGACGTCAGTGCGGAAGCGGAGATGGAGGCGGCGTTCCGGACCGTGGAGGCCCGATGGGGACGGCTCGATGTCTTGGTCAACAATGCCGCTGTTCCCCAACGCCCCACACCTATCCAAGAGCTCTCCACTGGGGAATGGGACCGGATCATGGCCGTGAACGTCAAAGGCGTCTTTCTAGGCATCAAGCTGGCGGTACCGCTTATGCTCGCCAACGGAGGGGGCAGCATCATCAACATCGCATCGGTGGCCGCTGTCAGGCCTCGTCCAGGGCTCAACGCCTACTGCGCCAGCAAGGCCGCAGTCATCGGTCTGACGAAGGCGGTTGCCCTGGAGCTGGCCGGCACGGGCATCCGGGTGAACTGCATCGCGCCTGGAC
>LZRQ01000263.1 GCA_002159155.1 Firmicutes bacterium ZCTH02-B6 | reverse complement strand
GTACAGGGCTGGCGCGTGGCCGAGGACGGGTCCCGGACAGATGAAGCGTATCCCGTGGTCGACGCGTGGCTGCCCGTCGGCGGCGGGACGCAATGGTTTGAAGTGCCCGACCCGCGCGCGAGGGTTGGCACTTACGGGTACTTTGAGTGGAGACTCGCCGGTGGCCACGCGGCCAGCTACGTGTTGATCCAGCCAACTTACACCATCACCATCGATCCCCGGCCTTTGTTCGTGGCCTTTGAGCGGGATTGGCGCGATGCCAACGGCCGGTACCTGACCAGTACGTACGGAAACCCGCTGGGTGTGCGGGCGGGGCCATACGGCGGCGTGCTGCCCGATGACGACTGTTGTACGGTGATTTGGCGCGACGCCCAAGGCGAGGCGGTATCCGTGTCCCAGCTCAAGGTCGGAGACTACCCGCTCGCCTTTGAGCTGCAGGGCGCGGCGGCCGGCAATTACACCCTCGTCGTGAACTACGGCGAAGACGCCTATCTCAGGATCACGCCGCGGGAAATCCTGTACAGCATCGCCGATGTGGTGGGGCAGTACGGCAACTACCTGCCTTGCGACGATCCGTTCACTTGCAACGGCGGCCCCAGGTGGGGCGAGTGGGATTGGGGCAACCGCTGGGCCAACGTCTGGCAACCGGGACTGACGACGGGCGCGGTGGAACTCTTGGGGGTTCTCCCCGGCGATGACGTGCGGCCCGGCGAGGTGCACTTGGTGGACGTTCTTGGCCGGGTCGGGAGGCTGGAGGACGTGCCACCGCCGGGCCTGTACTTCCAGGTGCTCGCGTCCATCGAGGGCGATGACGCCCGCAACTACTACATCGCCGAGAGCGGCAGCCGGCCCGGCCTTATGCAGATTCACCGCACTTGGTTGTTCTGGCAAACGTACGAGGCCATCTACACGCCTGAGTGGGGCTTCCTGTCCTATCACCCTGGCACCGACAGCCTGGGGAAGGAACTCGGCGCCGATCTGTGGATGGGCGCCGACCGGGTGTTTGTCAAACCTAAGCTGGGGCTTTACTGGTACCACGCCAACTACCCCGATGCTCCGCTGGCGGAGCTTCCCCGGGTTGAGCCCTGGGCCGTGCGCAACTACCCGGGACTGTACTGGATCGTGGTGGAAGGGTTTGAGGGAGAAGCGGACCAGTACTTCATCCCGTTCCCCTACACCGAGGCCGCACGGGGTACCTTGAAGGCTTTTGCCGACGCGACGCTGGGTATGGATATGGTTCAGCGGGTCGCAAACCCCTTCAGCCAGCCCGTTGCCACGGTGGAACAACGGCAACAGCAGGAGCAGCAGGAGTTGGAAGCTCAAGGGGCCCGCGTGGTGGGCGGTTCCCGGTCGCCTTTCGCCAACCGGGCGGGCGCTGACGCGGCGTTCCAGCAGGCGAATATTTGGCGGTTTGGAGCCGACATCGATTACGAAACCGCGCTCTCCTCGTACTCTACGGGACGCGCGTACGCGGGAACGCTGGCCTCCTACGGGATCACCGGTGTGCGGCTCGAGGCGGGCGCCGGCGTCGAGGTCGTGTTTGACCTGGGCGCGGGCTATGTGCGGGTCGGTGCCGACAGCGGCGCGATGGCCAGGGCCGACCTTGGCACGAGCAGCGTGTCGGCCACCGCGGAAGCCTCCGTGGGCACGTCGGTCGGAGGTGGAGTTGAGGGTGGCCTGGGCAACGGTGTCACCGGGAGCCTTGGCGCCGAACTCGGGGCGATGGCGCAAGCCCGCGCTAAGGTCGCATACGGCTTCAAGGACGGCAAGCTCAAGCTGGGCCACGAGGCCAAGGCTGGCGCCGGCTTGGAATTCGGCCTGCAGGGCGGCATCGACCTGGGCGGAATGGAGTACGACGTCGGCGTCACCGTCTACAGCCCGGGTGTTTTCGCCAACGACGTCGCCTTCGGTTTCGGGGTGAGCGACGGCAAGGTCACGTTGGCGGTGAAGGGGGGGATCGCGCTCGGGATCGGCGGTATCTCCATCAGCATCGCCATCACCATTGACCTCGAAGCCTTACAGGGGATGGGCTGCTCCATCGGGTTGGTCAGCTGCCCGCCCACTTGGGAAGATCGGGGCCGTGATCAATTGCAGGCCGCGCTGGCCATTGCCGACCCGGTCCAGCGGGCCGCGTACTTGGCCGAACACGCCGAGTGGGCCAACCTGGATCGGGGCAGCCTGTCGCCCGACCTGCGCCGGGCGTACGACGAGCACGTGCAGTTGCTGAGGACGTTCCGCAGACTGCAGGAGAACGTGGAACGCTATGCCGAGGCCCAGGTGAGGCGGCAAGAGGACTTCCTGTACTATCTCAACAACGACCCCCAGCGGGCCATGGAGATGGCGCGCAACATCATGCGGCGAGAGCAACTGTTTGGCGGCTACGAGGTGGATCTGGCGCGGTCCATCCAGGAGGACTTGGACGCGCTGGGCCTGCGCCTGCAGGTGAGCAGCACAGGCACTGTTACGTTCCAGTGGAAGGGCAAATAGGCGGGGGGCTTGCGGCATGGCGTTGACACGACGTACGGCACGGCTCGCGGCGTTGGCAGCGGCGGTGGCGGTGTTTGGGCTCGCCCCCTGGGTGCCGGCCAACGCGGCCACCCTCGAGCTTTCGCCGACGGGTCAGCCCGGGGAGTATTATCTCAGTCTCGAAACGGCTGCCGTGGAGGGCTTTGACGGCGTTCTCCTGGGGATGGCCGTGCCGGAGGTGGAGGCCAAGGTGGCGGAGCTGTACCCGGACGCCCCCGTGGAGCGGGACACGGATCCGGTGCAGCTCACGCCGATCGTGCACGTGACGCTGGAGGAGCTGGCACCCGTGCCGGGCGCGCCGGCCTTGGGGCCCGCGACCATCACCTACATTTTCGGGGCGCACTCTGAGCAGCTGATCGCCATCAACGTCAACTGGTACGCCCGCGGAGATGCGACGCCCGAGGAGCGGAACGCCATTTTGGCGGCGGGGACGGCCTACGTAGCCGAGATGATGCAGTATCTCTGGGATCCGCTGCAGGTGATCCATGGCGTTGTCACCGGTCCCAACGACGTCCTGTTGTTCGCTGGCCGGGACTTTGAGGGTCGCGGCGTGGAGGTTTCCGTCAGCGGCGTGCCGTTGGACGTGATCATCTTGCCCGACGGGATCGAAGAGCACCGCCCGGTCCAAGGAGGCCCGGCGCGACTGCGCATTGCCTTGGCGCTCGCACCCGACGACCCCGAAGTGTTTACGATTCCCCCGGGCGATTTCTAGAGTCCGGACCGTGTGAGGCCCGCAAGGGCCGGGGCCAGCGGGTCCGGGTCGAGGCCGCCGAGGGCCGGGTGGAAAGCGGCGAAACCAGCGTGGAACAAGTCATGCACGCGGTCGGGGCTGTTGGCTGTGGACTACCAGCTCAAGTACGGCCAGTTCTCGCCTGCTCTTAACCGCTAGAAGACGGCAAGTCCACATTCGCGTCCCGGAGGCGTGCCAACTGCTCCAAGCAGCGGCGGGCGCCCGCCGTGTGTCCCAACGACGCAAATTGGTCTGCGGCCGCACGCAGGCGGCGCTCCGCTGCCGCGATGTCGCCTTGGAGGGCGCCGATGCGTCCCTTGGCCTGTAGGCAGAGGGCGGCTCCCTCCTTGCTGCCGGTTTCCTCGGCCAGGCGCAGGCCTGCGTCCACCGTCTCGTGTGCCTTGTCCAACTGGCCGGCGTAGGCGTAAGTTACCGCGAGGAACGCGTGCACGAAATCGCGGCGGGTGTAGTTTTGGCCTCGTTCGGAGGCGGCCAGGGCAGCTTCCAGGGCGGCCGTCGCCGCCGAAAGCGAAATGTCGAGCCCGTCCTCTCCTTCGGTCCCGGCCGCTGACATCTCCAGCAC
>LZRQ01000262.1 GCA_002159155.1 Firmicutes bacterium ZCTH02-B6 | reverse complement strand
AACCCGCCTTGCGCAATGGCGGTCGGCCAAGTCACAGGCGTACACGCCGCCCCGAAGGCCCGGCCGTGACCGCACCCTCACCAGGACATCCGAGTCCTGCGCCCGCCTCTTCGCTGGATAGGGCGCCGCAGACGGAACCCTCCCTCGTCGAGCTTGACAACCGGCTGCGCCGCTACTGCCGCTCGCTGATGAAGTCGCCGTGGGATGCGGAAGACCTCGTCCAGGACGTGTGGGTCAAGGCCCTCAAGGGAGGCGGTTTTGCGGGGCATCCCAACAAGGAGGCGCTGCTGCTCCGCATCGCCAAGACCACTTGGATTGATCGCCTGCGCCAACGGGCGGCCCGGGAGCGCCTCGGGCCGGACGCATGGGCCATTCAAGTGGGTGCCCAGCCGGCAGAGGCAGTAGATTCTCCCGCCTCCATCACCGTGGAGGAGGCCTTCGGGCTGCTCGTGGATCGTCTTTCCCCGCTGGAGCGGGCCGCTGTCGTCCTGCGGGAACTGCTGGGCTTTTCCGTCCGAGAAGCAGCGGTGCTGCTCCAGACATCCGAGGGTGCGGTCAAGGTGGCCCTGCACCGGGCTCGCCGGACGCTTTCGGCGGTGCAGGATGGAAAGAATGGTCAAGAAGGCGTAACACAGCTTCTTCGCCAGGAGGACGGGGGGACCGCGGCAGCTCTTGCACGGGAGATGGCCTCGGCGTACCTGGCAGGGGACGTTTCCCGCCTGGTTCAAACCCTGGCTGCTGGTGCCCGGGCCAGCGGGCCTGCAAAGAAGGCCAACTCGCGGACCCAGGCAGCGAACGCCGGACGGCAGGCGATGAGCGTCGCACGGATCGGCGTGTTCATAGGCGGAAAGCAAGGGAGAAGGGCACTAGCTTTCCTGTGCCGTCGATCTGCCCGGCGAGGGACGGGGAGGTTCGGAGCCCGAAGATCTCTCCTGGAGCGGTCGCCTTGACAAGATATGAGCGGGGAAAAATGAGCGGTTCGGACGAAGAAATGAGCGCGCTCATTCCCTGTTGCATTTGTGCTTCATTTGTTCCACCTAAGGCCACACCGTGCTCCGCTTGACGAGGGAGCCAACCGCGACAGCCGGGAAACCCGCAACTGCCTTCTCGGCAGGCGGGAGTTGGTTGGCCTACTCGCCGGCTCTTGGAGAATGAGACCGGTACAATTCGGGCAGTTCGATGCCAAACTGCTCGCACAGGGCCCGGACGTCGTGGAAATCTTTCTCCCTGGGTTTGTAGCCTGTGCGGAAGCGGACGAGCCAGTCGGGCGAGATGCAGCGCACGGGCTGGCCGTCGATGACGCCTTGGCCGGTGAGCGCCTCTTTGGGGTAGTACTCCCCGTTTTCCGGAGGCCCGTAGACGCCGTCGCCGTTTTCGTCAAAGACGAAGGCGTGGACGTCCACCTCTAGCCCCGCGCCGTTGCCCAGCACGAAGTTCCACGGCCGCGAATCCTCCTGGGGCACCTCGCGGAAACCGTGCTCGGCCAGCACGGCCCGCAGCCGGTCCAGGAACCGGTCTTCCAAGGCGATGTCCAGGTCACCGTGCTCCCGGGTCTGGCGGCCCAGCACCGCGTCCACCGCCCAGCCGCCGTCGATCCAGACCGGGATGCCGGCGTTTTCCAGCAGGTTGTACAGCCAAATGGCGTCGCTGGCCGGCATGCGCGGTTCGGCCACCCGTCATCCCCCTTTTCATCGCCGTATGCGCTGCACCTGGACGGTTGACCTCAGCCCGTCACAGGCGGCAAATGACGGTTCGTTGTCAAGCCGCGTGGAACCTCCCCCCCCTCTATGAGACAACAGGACTCCCTGGCGGACCAACCCATAGTTGACCTGTCATAGGAAGAAGGTCTCTGCATCCTTTAGACTATTTTTGGGACTTGACACACTGGTTACAAAACAGTGTATATAATTGTCCGGATTGCCGGAAACATGGACCACCAATTGCCCCGATGGCGCTATCCGGCGCGAATGCGCCTGGCGGCGTGCAAACCGCTGGAGCGGCGGGGGTGAGGGGGACCAACCTTCGCTGCCGGCGGCCCGCTTCCTGTCCGCTTGCTGGCGCCCAGGGCTCGACACGGCCCGGTGCCGGCGTCTCTTCCGCTCACTCCCGGCGACCGCCGCCGGGGAGGCTCCCGGCGGCCGTAACGCGGGGACTTCTTCGTTCTCACAATTCCCAGAGTCGAGTCAAGGAGGGGTTCGGTGCTGGGGGGGAAGCTGGCGATGGCGTCCCTTAGTTCCCGTGCTGGCGCTGCTCCTGCTGCTGGGCTTTGGTCCTGCCCGCGTCGTGGGGCTGCCGCCGGCCCTGGCCCAGGCGAGCCAGGGCCACGCGGAGGGCTCCATGGGGAGCGCCGCAGACACGCTTACCGCGAATCCGACAGGGGAGCCTCTGGAGGACGGGCAGGTACCCGGTAGCCCTGCGTTCCCCGTGGGGGGCTTTCGTTTTACCGGCAACACGGTCTTTACCCAGGACGAACTGGCGGGTCAGCTGGCGGGCTACTCCGGCCGCCAGCTGACCCTGGCGGATCTGGAGGAAGCGGCCGCCCGCATCACCCGCTTCTACCGGGAACAGGGGTACTTCCTGGCCAGCGCCCACGTGCCGCCGCAGGAAGTGGTGGATGGGGTCGTGGAGCTGGCGGTGGTGGAAGGCCGCTGGGGCCAGGTGACGCTGGATAACCGCGCAGGCCTGCGGGAGGCGGTGGCCCAAGGCCTGCTGGGCCAGGTGCGCCAGGGTGAGCTCATCCGGGAGGAACCCCTGGACCGGGCCATGCGGCTTCTCAATGAAACCCCCGGAGTGCAGGCCCGGGCCACGGTGCGGGCGGGGTCGGAGCCCGGAACCAGCGATCTGACCGTCGTCCTGGCGCCGGAGAAACGGGCGGGCGCCGCCCTCGTGGTGGACAACGCCGGCAGCGCGGCGACGCAGGAGACGCGGGTGAGCATTTCGGCGGAGCTGGCCAACGCGGCGGGCCTGGGCGACCGCCTGAGCGTGCGCTGGGTGGGAGCCGGGGCGGCCATGCAAAACTGGCACGTGGGCTATGAGGCCTACGTGGCGGTTGGGGGTTTCCTACGCCGGCACCCGCTACAGGCTGGGCGGCCCGTTTGGTCCCCTGGACGCCCACGGCACGGCCAGCGCCGGGCAGGTGTCGGTCCGCTACCCGCTGGCGCGCTCGGCCGAGGGGCGCCGGGATCTGTCCTTGGCCTATGAGGTGAAAACCCTGCGGGACTGGATTCTCGGTGAAGAAACCCCGGCACGGGTGCAGCTTCTCAACGCTGCCCTGCGCTAGGCATGGCCGGGCACCGATTCTGGGGCGTCGGGGGAGAGGACCGGTTTCGAGCTGAACCAGGCGTGGGTGAGCGTCATTCCGGGCAGCGTCCAGTTTCTCAGCGCCACGGCGGCGCAGGAGGATCAGGCCACGGCGCAAACGGCCGGCGGTTTCGTGGCGGTGCAGGCGGGGCTGACGGGCCGGGTGAGGCTGTCGCCCCGGACGGTGCTGCTGGTTTCGGCCAGCGGACAGTGGGCATCCAAGAACCTGTACCGCTCGGAGAAGTTCTCCCTGGGCGGGCCCGACGGCGTACGGGCGTACCCGGTGGGCGAGGCTTCGGGAGACTTGGGGCTCCTTGTGCGGGGCGAGGCCCGCTGGACGCCGGAGGCGAGCGGGTCGTGGGCACATGGGCTCGAGCTCGGGCTGTTCCTCGATGTGGGCAGCGTCATCATCAACCAGCGGCCGTGGGCGGGCGGGAGCAATGACCGGACCCTGGCAGGCGCGGGCGTGGGCGTGACCTATGCGCCCACGGACGCCACGATGGTGCGGATCGAGTACGCGGTGCCGCTGCACCTCCAGGGCAGCGTTCCGGGTG
>LZRQ01000261.1 GCA_002159155.1 Firmicutes bacterium ZCTH02-B6 | reverse complement strand
CGGCCAAAGTGGTCGGATCGACCACAGTGCCGCCTGCCGCCTCTAGGGGTTCAGGCAGTTGCTCCCAGCGGGCATCGCCGGGCAGCGGCAAGGGCACTCGTGCAGCCGGCTGCGCCCCCACGTTTACTAGCTCCAAGATGTGCAACACCCGCAGGCCCTCAGGCCCCCGGGTCAAAAACATGTGCTCCCGCACCACTTCCACGTCAGGCACACCCACGTCCGTAGCCAGCGCTTGCGCCGACGCGGCAGGCCCACAACAGACGACGGCGGCCAGCCCGGTGAGCAGGCAGAGCGCCAGCAGACGGCGCCGCAGCCCAAAAATGTACCGCCCGTTCACAGCCGGCCCTCCTGCCGGCGGGCTTTGATCTCGGCGGCCAACTCCCGCTCCAGAGCTCCCCTGGCGGCCGTCTCCGCGTCGGCCAGTTCCGCCGCCTGACGCACCAACGCCGCCCGCACCCGGGCGTAGTCGGCCTCCGGGACGCGCCCCATGGCACGGTCGTATTCAAGTTCCCGCAATGCCTCAAACACGCGCTCCACCGGTGCCGGTGCCCGTTCGGGCCGCGGCCAGAGCGCAAATAGGCTGCCTGCCAAAAGGACAAAGGCCCCGGTCCACAGCCACCCGATCATGGGGTTCCAAAAGAGCTGAAATCCCGCTATGCTGCCGAACTCATCCCAGCCGGCCAGCACCACGTACAGATCCCCCGCGGCCGTCGAATAAATGGCCACCTCGGTGCTGGGCCCCTGCGTCTCCACCCAGCCCGGGTAATAAAGCTTGCGGGGGAGGAGGTATCCGAGGTCCTGGCCGTCCTGTTGTACCCGCACGCGGGCCGCCGTGTAAGGAATTCCTGCCCGTTCGCCTTCTTCAAGACCTTCGAATACGACGACGTAAGGACCTACCCTGGCCGCCTCTCCCACTCCAAGCCCCCGCAGCTGCTCCTGGTGATAGTGCGTGTGCCCCGCGACACCGAGGGCAATGATGACGATGCCGATGTGGACGGCGTACCCACCGTAACGCCGCGGGTTACGGGCCAAAAGCCGCGGTAGAGCCAAAAGCGGTGGGTCGTTGGTAAATTTGATGCGAGCGACCAGCGACTGCACCAGCTCCACCATCACCGCGGCCAGTACGACCACCGCCGCCGCCACAGCCAGCAGAAACCCGGGCTCGCGCACGCCTGCGGCCGCCAGTACCGCCCCCGACAGGAGCGCCAGCCCCAGCGGGATGCTCACCTGCCTCCCGACCGCCGCCCACGTGGACCGCCGCCAAGCTAGAAGCGGCCCGATCCCCATGAGCACCAGCAGCGCCCCAAACAGCGGCGCTGTGATGCGGTTAAAGAACGGTGCGCCGACAGTCACCTCCACGCCGACCAGGCGCGACACCAGTGGGAACACGGTACCCCAGAAAATCGCCAGGGTAAGGCCGCCCAAGATCAAGTTGTTGAGCACGAAACCGAACTCGCGCGACGTGTAGGACTCCACGTGGTGCTCGTCCTCGAGCATCTCTTTCCGATCGAGCATCAAGTACAGCCCGCCGGCAAGGATGATGCCGAGAAACCCGAGGAACAGCGGCCCGATCTCCGACTCCACAAAACTGTGCACGCTCGCCAGGATCCCGCTGCGGGTGACAAAGGTGCCAAAGATGGACAAAAAGTAGGTCGCCAGGATAAGCCCGATGTTCCATCGCTTGAGCATCCCGCGGCGCTCCTGGACAATCACCGAGTGCAAGAAGGCGGTCGCCGTCAGCCATGGCATGAACGAAGCGTTCTCTACCGGATCCCATGCCCAGTATCCGCCCCAGCCCAGCTCCTCGTACGCCCATCGGCCACCAACCATGATGCCTAAGCTCAGAAACGTCCAGGCAGTCAACGTCCAACGGCGGGTCAACTTGATCCAGTCGTTTCCCCGGCGCCGCACGACCAGCGCCGCCATGGCCACCGCAAAGGGCACCGACAACCCCACGTAACCGAGATACAAGAGCACCGGGTGGGAAATCATCCAGAAACTCTGCAGCAGAGGATTAAGGCCGCGCCCGTCGGGCGGTGCGGCGGTCAGCTCGACAAAAGGGCTGGCAACAAAGGCCGTCAGGCCTGCAAAAAACCCGCCGCTGGCCAGCAGGATCGCCACCGCAGGCGCTTGTAGGCTGCCCATGCGTTCAGGTCGCTCGCGGGCCAGCAGGAAAGCGTACAGCGACTGCAGCCACAACCAAAAAAGCAGGGATCCCTGCTGGCCCGACCACACAGCCGCGATCTTGAACGCTACCGGCTGCAGGCGGTACGAATGCTGGACCACGTAGGCCAAGCGGAAATCGTCCGTCAACAGCGCCCACAGCAATGCAGCCATGGCGACGGACGCCAGGGCAAAAAACAACAGCGCAGCGCGGCGTACCCACAAGGACGCGGCTTGCCTTCGCGCGGCTGCCACTCCGGCAACAATGCCGCCGGCTGCCGCGGCCACCGAAGCCACCAAGGCACCATGGCCTACCCATGCCACGTTCAATGGAAAACCCCCGATCAATGGCCAGCGCCGGCGTGCCGGCGCGTAGCGGCCCCACGCAGGCCGTGATCCCGCTGCGCCGGCCGAGACGTCACAGATACTCCTGCAGCCGCCGCTGCACCCGCTCCTCTAGCTCCGGATCGATCGACTCCGACGCCATCGGCTCTTTCGTCGTGGGCCCATCTTTCCGCCCAAACCGTCGGTACACCCACACTCCACCCACGGCGATGGCGATGAAAGGAAGCAAGTACACCCACACGAATCCCCGGTCTGCCGGCGGCGCGAGCAGGATCCAAACCCCGTACCGCTCCACCAGCTCATCCAGCACTTCCTGGCGGGTCATCCCGCTTGCAAGCATCTCGCGGATTTCGTCCCGCATCTCCCATGCCGATGTAGCCTGCGACTGCCACACCGACAATCCCTGACACTCTTGGCACCGCACCTGCTGGGCGATGGCCCGCACTTCCGCCTCCAGACTCGTGAACGCCTGGCCATCGGGCCGCAAAATTTGGGCGACCTGAGCGCGAATGTCCATCTCCGACAGCTCGCCCAAAACCCGGCTGATGAGCTTCCCGTCCGCGTTGATGAAGTACGACTGGGGCAGTCCCTGGAGTTGATAGGCTTGGGCCGCGGCGCCGGTGACATCCAACAGCACCGGATAGCTGCGGTTGCGCTCGCGCACCGCTTCCCTCACCAAGTCTGCGGGTGCTCCAACTTCGATGGCGATCACCTGAAGCCGGCCAGCGTACTGCTGCTGCAGCTCTTCCAAGAAAGCGAAGTCATCGTAGCAGTACGTGCAAGTCCGGCTCGAAAAGCGCACGATGAGGGGGTGTCCAGCCCAGCGGGAAAGCGGAATCAAGTTGCCGTCCATGTCCGCCAGCACCACATCCGGGGCGGCCTCGCCCATCACAAGCCCGGGCGAAACCGTCTCGCGCACCGTGGCCCACCCCCAAATAATGAGGGCGGCGGCAAACAGCACCGGCACCGCCCAGCGGTGCACACGCGGCCCCAAGGCGTTACAACCCCCAGTTGAAGTAGCTGTTGAGCAGGACAAAGGTGTTGGTGTACAGCATCACGCCCAGCACCACCAGCAGCACCCCGCTGGCGAAGCGGATGCGCTCCGCGTGGGGTAGGAGCTTCCGCAGCACGGTCCGCATACGCCCGAGAAACACGGTCAAAAGCAGGAACGGCACCGCCAGACCCGCGGCATACGCGAGCAACAGCAGGCCCCCCTGCGCCGCGGTGGCAGCCGTGCCCGCCAACACCAGGACGCTGGCAAGGACCGGGCCGATGCACGGCGTCCAGCCGGCCGCGAAGGTCATGCCCAGCAGCAGCGAGTTGAACGGGCCCGGCGTCCGGACACGGGCCTGGAC
>LZRQ01000260.1 GCA_002159155.1 Firmicutes bacterium ZCTH02-B6 | reverse complement strand
GTCCTCAGATGGCCTCGATGATCTGAAACATGGGCAAGAATACCGACGACAGCACGATCGCCACCACCACCGCCAGCATGACCATGATGATGGGCTCCAGGAGCGAGCTCAACACCTTTACAGCTCGCTCCACTTCTTGTTCATAAAAGGTCGCGATCTGAGTCAGCACCTGGTCCAAGGCGCCGGTTTCCTCACCCACGCCGATCATCTCCACGAGCATCGGCGGGAAGCTGCGGGACTCTCTCAAGGGCTCTGCGAGTCCGCGGCCTTGACGCATTTGGTCCCGGGCGTACGCGATGTCTGCCGTCACCACCCGGTTGGCGACCACTCGCTGGCAGCTGGCCAGCGCCTCATCCATTCCGATGCCGCTGGAAAACAATAGGCTCAATGTGTGGGCAAAGCGTGCAAATACCACCCGGCTCACGAGGGCTCCCACGGCTGGCAAACGAAGAGTGACCCCGTCGGCCACCATGCGGCCGCTTTCGGTCCTGAGCCAGCGGGGCACGGCCCAAGCCGCCAGCGCCAACAGCGGCACGATGATGAGGAAGTACCTGGCCAGGATGTCGCGCAGGCCCAGCACCATCCGGGTGATGAGCGGCAGCTCGGCGCCCAGCTCCGCAAAGAGCTGGGCAAAAATGGGCAAGACCACAAACAAAATGACCCCCGTGGCCGCCACGGCAAAGGAGAACACAACGGAGGGATAAGCCAGCGCCTGGGTGATGTCGCCGCGCATCTTGGCTTCCCGCTCGTAGTAAACGGCCAAGCGCTCAAGCACCGCCGGCAGGTTGCCGGACTTTTCGCCCACCTCCAGCATGTCGATGAACATGCGCGGGAAGATGTGCCGGGCCCGCGAAAAGGCCCCGCTCAAGGGATCCCCGCCAGACACCCGGCGGATCACGCGCTCCACCGCCTGGCGCACCGCCGGTTGGCGCTGCTGCGCCGCCAAGATCCGCAGAGCGCCAACGACGCTTAAGCCCGTGGCCAGCATGACCCCGAGTTGCCGGCAAAAGACCGCCATCTCCTTGGCCTTGAGTTGACGCGGGCGACTGGTGGACAAGGAGAAAAACGGCACCGATTCGCGCGCCGGCGCAAGGCGCGTGATAAAGACGCCCTGGACGCGCAAGCGCCATGTGATTCGTTCCAGGTCTTGCCCCTCTTCGACCTCGATGGTGCCCCGCACGGGCTTCCCATCCCGGTCCCATCCTTGGTACTGGTAGAGCTCAGCCACCGGGGCACCCCCTTCTCCCGTTCACGTCCGCCCCGCATTGTTTTGCTGGCCGCCGCCGGCGTAGCGCCAAAGACTCCCTCTAGTTACCGGTTCGTACCCCTCTAGGGGCGCCAGCCGTCCTCGCGCACGGACGACCGGTGGCGCGGCCACGGTCAGATGGAGATCCGAGGCGCCTACCGCCACCGCTTTCTGCAGCAGCTCCTGTACCGGCGTCACCGGACCTCAAACTCCTCGTCCCCGTCTCCCGCGCCTTCGCCGGTTTCCGTAAAGTCGGCGTTGGGGGTGCCGGCCAAGTCGTCGACAGTGTAAATGGAGCGCATCACTTCGTCCACCGTGGTGTCGCCTGCCACCACCAGACGGACGGTGCTCTCCCTGAGGGTCACCATCCCGGCCGCACGGGCCGCGGCGGCGATCTGAGCCTCGTCAGCGCCGTCACGAACAAGGCGGCGCACCTCGCGGCTGACGAGCAGCGCTTCCTCCACCACGGTGCGGCCGCTGTAGCCGGTCCCGCCGCAGCGGGGACACCCGACGGCCCGGTAGAGGGTCGCGCCCTCCGCGGCGCGGCCGAGGAAATCGGCTTCGAGCTCGTTAAGGGTTTCGGCCTGCTTGCGGCAACCGCGGCACAACCGGCGGACGAGCCGCTGGGCGACGATCCCGACGAGGGTGCCGGACAACATAAACGGCTCCACGCCCATGTCCAACAGGCGCGTCACCGCGCCGGCGGCGCTGTTGGTGTGAAGCGTGCTCAAGACCATGTGACCGGTGAGCGCGGCCCGCACGGCTAGCTCCGCCGTCTCCGCGTCCCGCATCTCGCCCACCATGACGATGTCCGGATCTTGCCTCAGGATCGCCCGCAGCGCCCCGGCAAAGGTGACGCCGCCCTTGGGATGGAGCGCCACCTGCACCAAGCCCGGGATGCGCATTTCCACCGGGTCTTCGACGGTGATGATGTTGACGTCGGGCGCATTGAGGGCGTGGAGAAACGAATAAAGCGTCGTCGTTTTGCCGCTGCCGGTGGGCCCGGTGACCAGGATGAGGCCCTGGGGCTGCCGCAACATGCTGCGGACCGCCTTCATATTCTCCGGTTGAAACGGCATCCGGTCCAGGCTGATGACGCCGTGGGAGCGGTTCAAGACCCGGAGGACAACCTTTTCGCCGTGGATGGTGGGGATGGTGGAAATGCGCACGTCCACCGGCGCGCCGTCCACTTTCACCCGCAAGCGGCCGTCTTGGGGTTTCCGCTGGACGGTGATGTCCAGGCTGGCCATCACCTTGAGGCGGGATACCACATCGGGAGCAACGCGGCGGGAAAACTCTATGGCGTCCCGCAGGCGCCCGTCCACCCTGTAGCGCACCCGCACCCGGTCTTCTTCGGGCTGGATGTGGATGTCCGACGCGCCTTCCCGGATGCCCTGCACCAGAATGGCGTCGACGAGCCGGATGGTGGGAGATTCGACCAGGGGCTCCTCCACCAGGTCGTCCGCGACGCCCTGGCCCGGTGTGCCGCCCGGCCACTCCTGCAGGCTGTCCCAGTCCACCCCGGCGGCGAAGTGGCGGCCGAGGGCGCGGCGGATTTCGCCGGTGGACGCGACCAGCGGGACGATGTCCCGGCCCGAGGCGGCCCGGGCGTCGTCTTGCGCCAGGACGTTGCTAGGATCGGCCATGGCGACCAAGAGCCGGTCACCGTCCAGCGCCACGGGAAACATATCGTAGCGCTCCAGCAGCTCCCGGGGCACCAGCTCCAGCACCTCGCGGGGCACCGCCGCCTGATCGAGATGGACGCGGCTGTAGCCCGTCTGGCGCGCCAAGGCGTCGGCCAGTTCGTGTTCGCCAACGAAGCCAAGGTCCACCAGGATTTCGCCCAAGCGCTTCCTGCTGCGCTGCTGGACAGCGATGGCCTGGCGGACCTGTTCCTCGCTGATGAGCCCCTGCTCTCGCAGGATCTCGGCGATTCGTTTACGCTCTTTGCGCACCGCGGTGGCGCTCATGCCCAATCCCCGCCTGACGGGTCATCCCGGCCGGTTACAGGCTGGGGCACCCGTTGTCAACATTCGCGTCCGCCGAGACTCCCTCAACCCAGACACAGACGCGGCCCTCATCCAGGACCAGATAGCCGCTACGGGGTCGCCGTTGCGGTGCGGCCAGGTGCGGTGCGAGATTGTGCTGGAGCGCGCCCATAAGCTCCATGGCAAAGAGCTTGTCCTCGTAGAGCGCGTCGGTGGAGGTGTACGGATCGGGCCACTTGCCGTTAGCGATCCGGTAGAGGTTGACAGCCATGCTCAACTCGTGCCAGGCCGCCGTGGCCTCCATCTTGTAAGTCTGATCGCGGTAAGCGCCGTACGCCGTCAGTCCAATCGAGGCCAATATACCGATCACACCCAGTACCAGGACGAGTTCCAGCACGGTAAACCCGCCCTCATGCCGGCTGTGCACCTGTCCCCAACTCCCCAAAAAGACGACGGTTCTCGGCGACCCCCTACGCCGTTGCGGATACCCGTACGGCTTGCCCGTGCGATGGCTGTCGACGCGTTTATCCACTGTTGCCTGGTGCGAGCCGGGCTTTCCACCCGTCCCGCACCAGGCGTTTCCGTCTCAGACCGACCGCCGCTTACCCTGCGCTATCAGCAGGGTTAAAGGTCGACGCAACCC
>LZRQ01000259.1 GCA_002159155.1 Firmicutes bacterium ZCTH02-B6 | reverse complement strand
GAGCTGTACATGTGAGCCCGCAAGGTCTCCTGGCCGAAGGTGATGTCCTGCTCGGGAACCTTCGTGCTCGGGTTCTCCGAAATGATGATGCCTTCGTTGTCGGTGTCGTTCGCCGTCGGCATCGGCAGCGGCTCACCGCTCGCCGTACGCAGGATGGTCGTCCGGGCCTGGCGCATACCGCCATAGGCCAACATGGCGTCCTCCAACACCCGGTAGAAGCCTTGCGGCACGGTGTAGCCGCCGGCCGGCCCGCTTCCGGTGCCCAGTGCGCGCTGCTCCCGCAGCTCGGGCAGCATCCGGCGCAGCTCACGGTCGGGTGCGAAAGCGTTGCGCAACAGGAAGCGCTTTGGCTGGCGCTCGTCTTCGTTGAGGAGCCACTGGCGGATCTCCTGGTCCACGACGGAATCGATATCGCGGCCGCTGTACCCAGCGGCTTGGGCGCCGTCCTGCAGCCCGACGATAACGCCGGCGGACTCGGACAGCTGGCGGCTCAGGTCGTGATGCCGCTCCAGCCGCTCGATCTCTCGCTGCAAGCGGTCCATCTCGTCGTGGATGCGGTCGATCTGCTCGTTCTCCTCGGCCGTGCGATCCCGGCCCTCGGCCGCCGCCCGCTCGATGATCTGGTTGGCCTGGTTCCACAGGTTGGCTCGCTTTTCACGCAGCTCTTTTGCTACCGCAAGAGACATCGTCCTCATCCCCCGTTTCGCGCCGCGCACAAAAAAGCGCGGGCGCCAGATTTTGCATCCAGCAGCTCCGCGTCCCGATGGTGACGTTACGCTGCTCTTCGCCCGGGCCCGCGCCGCCCGATGGTGCAGCCGGTGCCCGGACGGTGTAATCGGCGTAAGCCGCGATTACCAGTGTCAGAGGGTGGCCCGCAGCTCCCCATGCCGTACCAGCCGCCGGACGTCCTCCGGGTCCGGAATGCGCAGAGGCTTCTCGGGCTCCACAAGTGCCGCCCGCCCTTCCTGCAGCAATGCCTCCCGGCTTGAGCGGATGGCAGCCGTCGTGCTAACGAAGGCCGGGTCCGTCACCGGGCCGATTTCGTACAGGATCAGCTCCCGGATTTCCCGGTGGACCACGCCGTTCTCGTCCTCCCACCAACGGTCTCCGCCTTGCGGCACGATAAAGGTAAAGCTGGAACCTTTGACGTTGCGCCGTTGCAGGTTCACGATCAAGTCCCGGCCGTAGGACGTCGGCGGGATGGGCGAGTCATACTCGTAGCCCTGGTCCGTCTCCCGGACCACCAGCGGCGGATCGCTGGCTGTCGTCGACAGCACCATGTTGGGGTCGTGATTGAAATACGACTTCACCTCAGGCGCCAGCTTGACGGCGCCCCGGAGGATGCGCTCACGGTAGCCTGGCCACAGCTCTTCCCACTTGTCATAGACCACGCCGAGTCCGACGACTCGCAGGCCTTCGCCCTCGCCGGCGGCCCGGACTTCGGCCCTGATGACTGCTCGCTCCAGCTTCATGGCGGTCACTCCTTACCCTGGGACGATGTCGCACTTGCAGCCCGCGTGCAGCGGCGGGCCACCAATTGGCTCCGTTGCAACGAGCCGGTCCGGGCCGTCGCCAATGCTGTCGCCGGGAGCGAGGAAGTAGCCGCGAGTGGGAACCCTGCGGCCATCCATCCGCTGGCACAGCGGGCATGCGTCGGCGTTCGCTCGCCAAACGAGCGTTCCAACGCCGGCCATTTGCCACGCCCATCGGGCGGCGCCGGCGGCCACCCGCACCACCTCGTTGGCGGCTACCTTCCCCGGTCGTTTCTCTTCCCACTCATCGGCGCGGGTGGTCAGCGTTTCTTCGAGCACCTCCACAGCCGTTTCGGCGATGAGCGTCCGCAGCTGCCCAATGGAGGAGTTAAGTTCCCGCTGCGCCAGGTTGTCCGTGTATGCCCGGGCGAACTCGTCGACGGCTACCGGCTGGGCGCCGACCTCATCAAAGGCCACTTCGGCCACAGCGGCCGCCAGTGCCGTCACCAGCGGTAACATCACCCGGTAAATCGTCTGCCGGTGGTCAGGATAGAACGTGTCGAGCCAGTCGTTCAGCGCCCGCTTCGGATCGCCGCTCTGAATCGCCCGCTTGATGGCCCGCCGCAGCGCCTGTACCTCCGGCCGGACGAACCGTCGTGCGCCGTCCTCGAAGGCGGCCAAGTGCGCCTCGCGCAGCCGCTGCCGAATAGCCAGCGCTCGCTCTTCCGTGTACGTGGAGCGCTGCAGAGATCGCTGCGGCGCCGGTAAGTTTTCCGGCGGTCGGTCGGCAATGTCTTGAATCGGTGCCATGTTCAACGGCATGAAATACAACTTGCCCTGACCGCCAGGCAGCGGGTTCCGCTCCGTCAGCTCGCGCCACTCGTCAGCGTTAATGATGCCGTTGCGGCGCTCGATCTCTAAGATCTCGGCCTGTGTCTTCAAATCGCCGCGCAGGAGCGCAGCGACGTTGTACTTGCAGTAGTACCTGCCCCGCTCTTGCTCGGTAAAAAGGTCGTAATTCAGGACGTCCTCTTCCCGCTCGAGCCAGGGCGTAATGGTGAATTTCGCGAAGGCCACTAGGAACTGGCTGATGGCCGTCCCCCAGGTCGTCGCCCCGTCCGTCTTCTGCAGCAGGATTGGGTTGATGTTCAGGATGCGCGCGACCTCATCAATCTGCATCGACCGGGTCTGGAGGAATTGGGCATCCTCGGGCGGCATGGTGATGGGCTCAAACTTCATACCTCCCCAAAGCACGGCGGTTCGCTGCGCTTTGGTCAGCCCGCTATGCAGCTGGTTCCATTCCTCGCGGATACGGGCGCGCTCCGCGTCGTCGAGCTTCCCTGGATGGACCAACACGCCTGATGGGCGGCCGCTGTTGCCGAAGAACTGGGCACCGTACTCGTTGGCGGCGACGGTCAATCCAAGGCTGTCCCGGAACAGCTTTAGGACACTGTAGCCCCTAAGCCCGTCGAATCCAAGTCCAGGCACATGGAGAACCCGGTCGGCCGACAGGTACACCTTGACACCGTTGACAATGGTCCAATAGACCTTCTTGCCGTCTCGGACCTCAACTCCGGTGCGGTCAGGCAACAGTGGCCAGAGGGCGATGGGGCGCCCCGCCCTGTCCCGCTCGATTTCGGCAAAGGAATCGCCCCACACCAGGACATGAGCTGCCCTGATTTCCTTGAACGTGAACGGCGTCATGTACGGATTCGGCCTGACGTGAAGCAAACGGTAGACCGGGTGCTCACGGGCCAGCCGTCGGCTGCCGTCATCCATCCGCTCGTAGACTTCCAACGGCAGGCTGGCAATGGTCTGGCTGATAATCCGCACGCCGTTCCAGAACGCCGTGATGCCAAGGGCCTTTTCCGGCGTCACCCGCACGCCGGTCGGCGACGGTGCGCCGCCGAGAGCGTCTGCCAGCCAGTCCGGCGCGTTCTTCAGTGCGCTTTTCAGGGTCGTATTCCGCTGTTCGATGCTGTCGAGGATTCCCATGCACTACACCCTTCGCAGCGAAACGTAGAGGAAGACGACCCCGGGCGCGATGAGCGCCAGCGGAGGATACACGAAATACGCGCCTGCGGCCAGCATGGCGACCCCAGCATAGAAGTGGACATCACGGGCATTGATGTGCCGGAAAATGTCCCGCATCGTCGCCCTCCTAGATGATGAATAGCCCTGCCTCTTGCTTGCTGGTAACGCCGGCCGCAACGGCATCCTTCCTGGCTTCCCAGGACAGTACCGCGGCCATGGCGGCGTCGATCTTGTGCGGGCTGTCCGGCCGCTCCTTGCGAATCAGCCACAGCGGCCGTCCCTCGTCGTCCCGGAAAGGCAGGTCATGCCTCCTGGCGTTGCCCAGGTGCCGCTCCAGGTCTTTGTTGCCGTCGTGGCTCAGGCTTCCTTCGGCAATCGCCGATGCGAAGGACTCC
>LZRQ01000258.1 GCA_002159155.1 Firmicutes bacterium ZCTH02-B6 | reverse complement strand
TTTCATTAAGCGCGTGATCGGGCTGCCGGGCGACGAGGTGCTCATCGCCGGGCAGCGCTTGATCCTCAACGGCCGGCCGGTGGAGGAACCGTACGTGCTTGGCCCCATGCGGGGCGTGTTCGGCCCTGTCACAGTTCCCCCAGGGCACGTCTTTGTGCTGGGCGACAACCGCAACAACTCCGACGACAGCCGTTATCCGGACGTGGGCCCGGTCCCTTTGGACCTGGTGGTCGGCTTGGCGCGCGTGGTGTACTGGCCCCCGAGCCGCATGGGGCTGGTGCGCACGCCCGCGGTGCTGGCCTCGTTCGAGTAGGCCGCGGTACGTGCGGTCCCTGAGGGATGGAGGCGCCCTGAGTGGAGCTGCAGCTGCACTGGTACCCAGGGCACATGGCCAAAGCTAGCCGAGAGCTCAAGGCCCGCCTCAAGCTGGTGGACGCAGTCCTGGAAGTTGTGGACGCGCGGCTGCCGGTCAGCAGCCGCCATCCGTCGCTGGTGCAGACGGGGCGGCCGCTTGGGCGGGTTCTACTGTTGGGGCGCGCGGACCTGGCTGATCCGCGAGCCACGGATGCGTGGCTCCGCTATTTTCGTGCGCAAGGGTTGCCGGCTGTTGCCGCCGACTTGCGGCAGACCACGTGGGTCACGCGAGCGCGCCGGCTGCTCCAGCAGGCTGCCGGGGTAGCCGGCGGGTCAAGCAGCGAGGCGACGGAGGAACGCTCCACCGGGAAGCCGGCGGACGCCGCTGTACGCCGGCCGCCGGGACCAACCCCGGCGAAACTAGGCCGGCGCGGCGTGCGGGTTATGGTGGTGGGCTTGCCCAACGTGGGAAAGTCCACCGCGATCAACGGGCTTGCGGGCCGAGCGAAGGCTGGCACCGGGGCCAAGGCCGGGGTAACTCGCCGGGTGCAGTGGCTTGCGGCCGGCGGGCTCGAGTTGTTGGACAGCCCGGGTCTTTTGTGGCCGGAGGCAACCCGTGGGCAGAAAGCGTTGCATCTCGCGGTCGCGGGCCTCGTGCCCGACGATGCATTTGACCCGCTGGCCGTGGCCGAGGCGTTCTTGGCGGACTTGGCAGACCGGTTTCCGGCTCAAGCACGTGCCCGCTACGGGGAGGACTTGGCACCGGCTGGGGCGAGTTTGTTGGAAACCGTGGCTCGTCGCCTAGGGCTTTGGCTGCCTGGCGGTCGGCCGGACCTGGGTCGTGCCGCCACCATGGTCCTGCACGATTTTCGCCATGGCCGTCTCGGCCGCTTGACGCTGGAGCTACCGCCTGGAGGTGCATGAGTTGGCGGGAGCGGACGGCTGGGACCTGACCGCGGGTGTGGATGAGGCGGGCCGCGGGCCTTGGGCAGGGCCGGTGGTGGCGGCGGCAGTCATCCTCGGCGACCACGTACCGCCGGGAGTGACCGATTCCAAGCTGTTGACCCCTGCCCGGCGCGAGCAATTATATGAAGAAATTCTCGCGACCGCCATCGCGGTCGCCTACTGGGCAGTATCTCCGCGTCGCATCGACGCGGCCAACGTCCTGAGAGCTAGCCTGGTCGCCATGCGGCAGGCGGTATTGGCTTTGCCGGTGGCACCGGGACGGGTGCTCGTGGACGGCCCGTGGCTGGTTCCCAACCTGCCCGTTCCGCAGCAGCCGCTGGTGAAAGGGGACAGGGAGCACCCCGCCATTTCTGCCGCCAGCATCATCGCCAAGGTGACGCGGGACCGTATGATGCGATTTTGGGATCGCGTCTATCCGGAATACGGCTTCGCCGCGCACAAGGGATACGGCACTCCGCAACACAGGAACGCTCTCAGCCGGTTGGGTCCTTGCCCTCTCCACCGGCGCAGCTTCGCCCCCGTCGTTGCGACGCAGCTTAAGCTTGAGTGGGTGGTTCCGGCTCCATGACCGCGCAGGCGCAGGCACACATCGGACGGGCGGCGGAGGAGGCGGCCGCCCGGCGCCTGGAGGCTTTGGGATACCAGATCTTAACCCGCAATTACCGCTGCCGGCGTGGCGAGATCGATCTTGTCGCCCGCCACGGTACCTTCCTTGTGTTTGTTGAAGTGAAGGCGCGCCGACGGGGCTTCCCCGACTCTCTGGAGGCCGTCGACGTCCGCAAGCGGCGGCGAATGGTCAGGGCGGCGCTGGCGTTTTTGGCAGAGCGGCGTCTTTTGGACGCTCCTGTCCGCTTTGACGTGGCGGCCGTGCGACTCGACGAATCCGGCAGGCCCGTAGACGTGCAGGTGGTGCAGGACGCGTTTTGGGCCGGCGAATAGCCGAATAAGGGGCCGGCCTTCGGGCAGGAACCGTGCCAGCCGCGGTGAATTCGAAAGGGGGAGACACCGGCCACAGCCCACAGGGCGGTGGGAGGTGTCTCGTTTTGTTTGCCCGGGTCTTGAGCGGCACCGTGTACGGCGTCGAGGGCCACCTCGTACAGGTGGAGGTAGATATCAGCCCAGGACTCCCGTTCTTCGAGATTGTAGGGCTGCCCGACGCCGCCGTGAGGGAAAGCCGTGACCGCGTCCGCACGGCGCTCCGCAACTCGGGCCTTCCGTTTCCGACGGGCCGGATTGTTGTCAATCTGGCGCCAGCAGACTTGCCCAAGTCCGGCCCGGCCTGCGATCTGGCCATCGCACTGGGCATCCTGGCCGCCAGCGGCCAGCTGCCGAAAGAGCGCGTCGTGCGGCTGTGCGCGGTGGGCGAACTCTCGCTCGATGGGGCGGTGCGGGGCGTTCCTGGGGCGTTGTCGATTGCCCTGGCCGCAGCGGAGCAAGGCCTCCAATTGGTCGTTCCCGTCGCGTCCTGTCACGAGGTTCGGCTGGTGCCCGGGCTGCACGTCGTGGCCGTTGGTTCGCTGCGGGAGACCGCCGACTGGCTTCGCGGCGTAGACGAACCGCGGCCCGTGACTCCGGTTTCACCGCCGCCCCCGGCTGACGCGGGAAGGACGGAGGACCTGGCCGACGTTCGCGGTCAGGCCATCGCCAAACGCGCCCTCGAGCTTGCGGCCGCGGGTGGCCACAACCTGCTTATGCTCGGGCCTCCAGGCGTCGGCAAGACGATGCTGGCCCGGCGTTTGGTGGGCATTCTGCCGCCCCTCGACCCCCTTGAGTACGTGGACGTCTGCCGCATCTACAGCATCGCCGGCCTGTTGCATACCGACCCGGTCCGCTACCGGCAGCGGCCTTTCCGGGCTCCCCACCACAGCGCTACCCGGGCGGGACTGCTCGGAGGGTTGCGGGGCACGCCGGGGGAGGTGTCCCTGGCGGACCACGGAGTCTTGTTTCTGGACGAGGTCAATGAATTTGCCCGCCCCGTGCTGGAGGCGCTCCGGCAGCCGCTGGAAGAGGGCGTTGTGGTGCTCGCCCGCTTGCCGCGGCCGCTGCGCTTTCCGGCCCGGTTTACTTTAGTCGCGGCTGCCAACCCATGTCCCTGCGGCTACTACGGCGACACCCGCCGGGAGTGCCGCTGCCCGCCCCACTTGGTCGCCGCGTACCAGCGCCGCCTGTCAGGGCCGCTGGCCGACAGGATCGACCTCCACGTGGAACTGACGACCCCCAGCTGGGAAGAGCTATCCGGCCGGGCCGGGTCTCCTACGTCCGCCGCGGTGCGCGAGCGGGTACTGGCGGCCCGAGAAATCCAGGCCCGCCGTTTCCGGGGCATGGCCATCCGCACCAACGCCAGGATGGACGGTGCGCTTGTGCGCCGCTTCTGCCGGCTGGACTCGGGTGCCGACGCGCTACTCCGTATGGCGGCGCAACGCTGGCGCCTGAGTGCTCGCGCTCTCGTCCGGGTGCTCAAGGTGGCACGGACGGTGGCGGACTTGGAGGGAAGCGAGCGGATCGCGGCGAGCCATTTGCAGCAGGCGTTGGCCTTCCGCTCCGTTCCGGCGGGCGCATCCCGCGTTGAAGGGGGTCATATCCATTCCTTGACGGCGGGAGGTGGCGCACGGTGAGAAGG